>DATLKS010000661.1:0-10470 GCA_035538255.1 Terriglobales bacterium | reverse complement strand
TTTTATCCCAACAACGACCTCGCTGCGCAGGTAATTGGGTACGTCGGCATGGATGATGCAGGCCTGGCGGGAATCGAGCGGGCATTTGACCAGCGCCTTCGCGGACGTCCCGGCAAGATGCTGATCACCATGGACGCGCTGCATCGGTCGGTCGGCCGAGTCGAAAAGAATCCTGAGCCCGGCCAGAATCTCGTATTGACCATCGATGAGGACATTCAGCACATCGCCGAGAAGGAACTCGAGGCCGCGATGGAGAAGACGCACGCGGAAGCGGGTACGGTTGTGATCCAGAATCCCAAGACGGGAGAGATTCTGGCTCTTGCCAACCGTCCCACCTTCAATCCGAATGACTCGCGCGGCCTCGATCCCAAGTCTCTCAAAAACCGCGCAGTGAGCGATATCTATGAGCCCGGCTCAACCTTCAAGATGGTTACGATCGCTGCGGCGCTCGAGGAGAAGATCACCAATCCCGATGAGGTCTTCGATTGCCAGATGGGATCGATCGTGGTGGGTGGTGTTCGCATCCATGATTGGAAGCCGTATGGATTATTGACGGTTAGTCAGGTGCTGGAGCGGTCCAGCGACGTGGGCGCAATCAAGATTGCCATGCGGTTGGGCGAAGACCGGATGTACAAATACATCCGAAGTTTCGGCTTCGGTTCCCAGACTGGGATTGAATTGCAAGGTGAGACGCGCGGAATCACCAAGCCAGTGAGCCGATGGTCAAAGATGAGCATTGGCGCGATCTCGATGGGACAGGAGATAGGCGTCTCCCCTCTGCAACTCGTTTCGATGACTTCCAGCGTTGCCAACGACGGCCTCTGGACTCCGGCGCGAATTGTGGCGGGCAGCACTCCTGTTGCTCAGGGCCGATCAGCAGCGGCTCAGATGGTTGTTTTCCATCCCGGACAACAACACCGCGTGCTCTCTCCCTTCACAGCGGCGCAGATGAAGAAGATGCTGGAAAGCGTAGTCCTCAGGGGAACGGGGAAGAATGCCATTCTGGACGGCTACACCTCCGCGGGCAAAACAGGCACGGCGCAAAAAATCAATCCCGTTACTCATCACTACGATCGCGTGAAGCACATCGCATCCTTCTCAGGGTTTGCGCCGGTAAACAATCCGGCGATCAGCGTAACCGTCATTATCGACTCGCCTGTAGGCGAACATCACGGAGGCACAATCGGTGCTCCGATCTTTGCCCGCATTGCGCAGCAGGTTCTCGAATATATGGACGTCCCCCACGACATCGACGTGAAGAATCCCCAACGCAGGTTGTTGCGCGCCTCAGCTAAACCTGACGAGGAGATGGAAGGCTCACCCGACCACGTGGGAGAAGAGGTTGCGGAAAACGACAATGGCGAGGTGGGTGCGCCGACGGTGGCCGCGCCGGCAGGGTCAGTGCGCGCCGCTATAGTTTCCGCAGGCTATACCGCACCGGCGACTGTAGAGACGCTGCACGCCGCATCTCTGGTCGATGCCACTTCAAGAACTTTTGAACAATCAATCCCGCTTCCGACCAGCGGGACTGTTGTTCTCGATACCGATTCAGGAAAAGCTGTACCCTCATTTTTGGGCAAGCCTGTGAGAACTGTCATTGAGGAAAGCGAGAAGGCAGGGCTGGAAGTGGACATCTTCGGATCGGGCGTGGCCAAGCAGCAGAATCCTGCGCCAGGCGCGCGCCTCCCTGCAGGCGGACACGTAACTGTGCAATTTGCGCGCTAGAAGATCCGGTTCACCACGAAGGCACGGAGTACACGACAAGTCGCTATTGTGTAATCGCGTACTTTCAAATTGATCCTTATCCTGAGAGCCTTGTCCCAAGTCCATGATTAGGAATTACACAAGTACCAAATCTCTCCGTGTCCTCCGTGTCTCCGTGGTGAGCAGACTTTCGTCATAGACTAATCATTGCAATGAAGTTCCACGACATCATGCATGGCGTCGAGGTTCTCTCGATGAGGGGCGATGCCGACGTCCAAGGCATTGCCTACGATTCGCGCAAGCTCCGTCCTGGCTTCCTCTTCCTGGCTATGCGCGGTGAAAGTAGCGACGGCAATCGATTCATCGATTCCGCTATTGGCGCAGGTGCCGGGGCAATTGTTTCCGATTCGACAGACTCACCACCGGCAAACGTCGCCTTCGCGAGAGTGGCTCATGGACGCAAGGCACTGGCGGCTCTCAGCGCTAATTTCTATGGCCGTCCAGCAGAGAAGCTGAAGCTCACTGGCGTGACTGGCACAAACGGCAAGACGACAACCACATTCCTGATCGAGCACATTTTGCGCAGCAGCAGACGTTCAGTCGCGATGATTGGCACAATTGAGTACCACGTTGCCGGACGCGTGCTGCCGGCGCCACATACAACTCCTGAGTCGCTTGAGCTGAACGCTACGTTTGCGGATGCGGTTTGCGCCGGGGCCACAGAAGCAGTGATGGAGGTTTCCTCGCACGCGCTCGAACAAGGACGCGTGTACGGCATGCACTACGACGTGGCTGTCTTCACCAATCTCACGCGCGATCACCTCGATTATCACCAGAGCATGGACGCGTACTTTGCCGCAAAGGCAAAGCTGTTTCGTGGCGACGGCGCAGCTCCGCCGGAAGTAGCAGTGATAAACGTGGATGATGAGTACGGAATGAGATTGCGCGATCTGGCACAGGAAAACGGTTCTGATGTGATCAGCTATGGATTGCACGACTCTCGTGCGACGGCGGAAAACATCCTCTATTCAGCGACAGGAACACGCTTTCATCTGCGAATCGGCGATCAGGCGATTGACTGCGAGTCTCGCTTGATCGGTGAGATTAACGTTTACAACGTCTTGGCGGCATCGGCAGCAGCGTATGCACGCGGATGCTCCGTCGAGCAGATATGGAACGCGATTTCGACCTTCGAACGGGTACCCGGACGTTTCGAACGTGTCGATTGCGGGCAGCGTTTCATTGTCGTGGTTGATTACGCACACACCGATGATGCTCTGCGTAACCTCACGCATATTGCGCGCCAACTGGCAGACCAGCAGAAGTCAGCCGGACAAGTGATTACGCTCTTCGGTTGCGGCGGAGACCGGGATCGTGCCAAGCGTCCATTGATGGGACGCGCAGCCGGGGAGGGAAGCGATTTTGTAGTGCTGACTTCGGATAATCCGCGCAGCGAAGATCCGCAAGCAATCATCAAGGATGCTCTGCCAGGACTGGTTCAAACTGGAACGCGATACGCGGTCGAACCGGATCGCCGCAAAGCCATTGCAATCGCGATCGGCGAAGCCAAGGCTGGCGACATAGTCCTGATCGCAGGGAAAGGCCACGAGAAGTATCAGATCACGCGCGAGGGAATGCTTCCCTTTGACGATGTGCAGATTGCGCAGGAAGCGCTTGCCAACGCTGGATACATTCGCGAAGGAGCACCGGTCGCATGAAGCTGCCGCTGTGGCGTGTTGCGGAGTTTGTTGAAGCATCCGGAACGTTTGACGGCGAGCAGGTCGCCGCTGGATATTCCATCGACTCACGCACACTCCAGCCCGGCGATCTCTTCTTCGCAGTGAAGGGCGAGCGGCTTGATGGCCATGACTATGTCGCGAAGGCGCTCCAATCTGGAGCAGCGGGCGCCGTAATCGCGGCTGATCAGGCGCACCGGTTCGGCAGTGCGGCAAATCTGCTCACCGTAAAAAACACCCTAATCGCGCTGCAGCGGTTAGGGTCCGCTGTTCGCCGTTTATGGGGCAAGCGCCTGGTTGGTGTCACGGGATCGGCGGGAAAGACCACAACCAAGGACATAATCGCGCACGTTCTCTCGACTCGCTTTCGAGTGCTCAAATCGCTAGGCAATTTGAATAACCATTTCGGGTTGCCGCTGCAGCTTCTGAAGCTTGAAAGCGAGCACGACATGGCTGTGATTGAAATGGGAATGTCGCATGCGGGGGAAATAGCAGCCCTTTGTGAGATTGCCAAACCGGATTGGGGAGTGGTGACTTCTGTCGCTCCGGTCCACCTCGAATTTTTTCCTGAAGGCATCGCCGGCATTGCTCGCGCAAAGTACGAGCTGATCGCAGCTCTGCCTGGCGGCGGAGTGGCAATTCTGAATGCCGATGATCCTTATGTCTCGCAGTTTGGCCGCGACTTCCACGGCAAGGTTATTCAGTTTGGCATTGGCCATCCGGCAGACGTCTACGCAAAATCTATCGAAGACCTCGGTCCACGAGGCTCGCGCTTCCAAGTTCACGCTGGAGGAGTGATCACTCCCGCCGAACTTCCGCTGCTCGGACGCCACAATGTCTCCAACGCTCTTGCTGGAGTTGCCGTCGCGCTTGAAGCCGGCGTCATGCCATCCGAAGCTGGGGCTGCGCTGGCCTCTCTCAAGCCTCCCGACAAACGCGGACAGATCCTGGAGATCGGCGGGGCCACTTTCATTAACGATTGCTACAACTCCAATCCCAAGGCGCTGGAGGCCATGGTGGATGTTCTTGCCGCCTCCGGGGCCAAGCGCCGCATCGTTGTTGCCGGGGAGATGCTGGAGCTGGGCGCAATGGCTGCCGAGCTGCATCGCCAAAGCGGGAATCATATTGCGCAATGCAAGATCGACATTCTGATCGGCGTCCGTGGCGCAGCCAGCTTTATAGTGGAAGGAGCTGCCGCCGGAGGAGTCTTCGCGAAGTTCGTCCACGAGCCTGAAGAGGCGGGCGATTGGCTTGCTGGCAACCTTCAGCCCGGCGATGTTGTCTTGCTCAAGGCCTCGCGCGGCGTGAAGCTGGAGCGCGCTCTCGAACGTCTGCAACAAAGGATCGAAGCGAAGAAGCAGTTGGTTTAAACGGAGGAAGATTGCTTTACTGGCTGCTGTATCAGAAGCTCCATGCGTTCTTTCCTCCGTTCCGCATCTTCAGCTACATCACATTCCGCACGGCATTCGCCAGCCTGACCGCGCTATTTATGGGAATGGTGGTAGGACCGGCGATCATCCGCCAACTGCGCGAGTTTCAGATTGGGCAATATATTCGGGAGGAAGGTCCCGCAGCTCACCAGAAGAAGGCGGGCACGCCGACGATGGGAGGAGTACTAATCGTCGTCGCGATCCTCGTACCAACGGTGCTGTGGGCGGACCTCACAAATCCCTATATCTGGATCGCGGTGCTCTCGACCATCGCGTTCGCCGGCATTGGTTTCGCCGATGACTATTTGAAGATAGTTCACCACCGCAACCTCGGCCTTACTGGCCGAGCAAAACTGGGATTGCAAATCACGACCAGCATTCTTATCGCGGTTGTGCTGGTTCTGATGCAGGCTGCCGGGCGCTACTCAACGCACCTGATGGTTCCGTTCGCAAAGCGGTTTCAGCCGGATTTGGCCATCGATGCTTTGCTGAAGGTCCCGCACCTCTGGCTGGTGGCGTTTCTGCCGTTTATTTTGTTTGTCGCGCTGGTGATTGTCGGTTCAACGAATGCAGTGAATCTCACCGACGGCCTCGATGGTCTGGCGATTGGCTGCACGATCGTGGCGGCAGCTGCATTAACAGTTCTCACGTATCTCAGTGGTCACGCCAGGTTCGCGGAATATCTCGGACTGCAAAAGATGCCCCAGGTTGCAGAGCTGACCATCTTCTGTGGTGCCATGGTGGGATCGAGCATCGGCTTCCTTTGGTATAACGCTCATCCTGCCGAGATCTTCATGGGAGACGTCGGTTCGCTCGGGCTTGGAGGGGCGATCGGAACTGTCGCCGTGATTATCAAGCAAGAACTATTGCTCCCGTTCATCGGCGGAGTCTTTGTACTGGAAGCGCTCTCAGTAATGCTGCAAGTAGGGTCTTACAAGCTACGCAAGAAGCGCATTTTCAAGATGGCTCCACTGCATCATCACTTCGAACTGATTGGATGGAGTGAGTCGAAGGTGATCGTGCGTTTCTGGATCGTCGCCCTAGTGTTTGCACTCTTTGCTCTAACGACGCTTAAACTGCGCTGATCTCCACATCAACTCATGGCACAATGGCGGGTGGCGATGGATGTAAAAGGCAAACGTGTGCTCGTGGTCGGCTTGGGTAAGTCCGGAGTCGCGTCAGCACAGTTCTTAGCGGCTCGCGGAGCGCGCGTTACTGTCTCTGATACGCGGACCCAGAGTGAGCTCAAGACACAAATTCCCGCGTTGCTCGAACGTGGCATCGCCGTCGAAACCGGCGGGCATGGTGAACGCACCTTCCGCGATCAAGATCTCATCGTAGTCAGCCCCGGCGTCCCTTCCGATCTCCCTCAACTGGCTCGCGCACGCGCACAAGGCATTCGCGTGATCGGCGAAATCGAGCTGGCCGCGCATTTCCTGAAAGGCAAGATTGTCGCTATCACCGGATCGAATGGCAAGACTACAACCACGACTCTGTGTGGCGAACTCATCGCCAGCGCCAGTAAACGGACGCTAGTGGGCGGCAATATTGGGACTCCGGTAATCCTCCTGGTTGATGACTCGACGGATGACACGATAAACGTTATCGAGGTCTCAAGTTTCCAGCTCGAGACGATTGAGACTTTTCATCCTCACATAGCTGTCGTGTTGAACATCACGCCCGATCATCTTGATCGCCACGGCAGCATGGAGGCGTACAGCGCGGCAAAGGCGCGAATTTTCGAGAATCAAACCGCCTCCGATTACTCCCTGCTGAACCTGGACGACGAAGGCAGCGCCGGACTGCGTTCGCGAACGAAAGCGCAACTCTGCTGGTTCACCCGCAAGCGGCAGCTAAGCGGCGAGCAAACGGGATCGTTCGTGCGTGATGGGCAGATCTACTGGCGAGACGGCATGCACGAACACGCCATCATGCCTGCATCCGAGATCCCCCTAAAAGGTGCGCACAACTTGGAAAATGTGCTGGCTGCTGTTGCTGTTGGACGCCTTTGCGGCTGCGACGCAGTCACCATCGCAAACGCAGTGCGCAAGTTCAAGGCGGTTGAGCATCGCCTGCAGCACGTTGCGACGATCGCAGGCGTGGAGTACTACAACGACTCTAAGGCTACGAACGTCGATGCCACTATCAAGGCTATCGAATCATTTTCCGGCAACATCCACCTCATTCTTGGGGGGAAAGACAAGGACAGCGACTACACGCTGATGAATGATCTACTGCGCGAGCGCGTGAATCGCGTTTATACGATCGGCTCGGCGGCGGAGAAGATTCGTGCGCACGTGCAGTCGGCGGTCGAGGTGCTGCCCTGCAAGACGCTCGACAAGGCCGTTGATCGCGCTCACGATCTCGCCAAGGCCGGAGATATCGTGCTGCTGGCCCCCGCCTGCTCCAGCTTCGACCAATTTGACAATTACGAACATCGCGGACGCACCTTCCGTGCCTTGGTCGAGCGTCTCGCAACTCCTGCCGCCGCAGGACCGGGGCGGCGCTGATGGCGAAACGCGTCAGCGTTGATCGCTGGCTTTTCGGCGCCACTCTCCTTCTCGTTTTGCTCGGATTAGTAATGGTGTTTAGCGCTTCGGCGGTAATGGCTAAAGACCGTTTCGGATCGCCCTATACCTTCGCCTTGCGCCAGATCGGATGGGCATGCGCCGGAGTGCTCGCCATGCTTGTACTCATGCGGGTGGACTACCGTCGCTACAAGCATCCTGCGGTGGTGTTCACACTGCTTGGCGTCACGATGGTGCTCCTGGTTGCGGTCCTTTTTCTCGACCGCTCTCACAATACCCATCGCTGGATTCGATTCGGTCCACTTTCCTTTCAGCCCTCAGAGCTGGCCAAGCCGGCGCTGATCCTGTTCCTGGCCTACTTCCTCGAGACCAGAAGCGCTGCGATGGAAGACTGGCGACGCACCCTGCTGCCCGCCGTGCTTCCCAGCCTGATCTTCTCTTTGCTGATTGTGAAGCAGCCAGATCTGGGAACGGCGATGGTTTGTATGGCGATGACCGGCGCTGTGCTCTTCGTCGCGGGAACGGAGCTGAAATATCTTGGCTACGGAGTTCTCGCCAGCTTGCCTTTTCTTTATTTCCTCTTATTCCATGTCGGATTCCGACGGCAACGCATGCTTGCCTTCGTGAATCCCTGGGCCGATCCACAAGGAGCCGGCTTCCACATGATCCAGTCGTTGATCGCGGTGGGGACTGGAGGCATTACCGGTTTGGGATTGATGGAAGGCAAACAGAAGCTCTTCTATCTTCCTGAACCGCATACTGATTTCATTTTCGCGGTGATCGCAGAAGAGCTCGGGCTGCTTGGCACCCTCGCCGTCGTCGCGCTCTTTGCCGTGTTCTGCTACCGAGGGATGCGCCCCGCGATCAGGACATCGGACCTCTACGCGCGCTTTCTGGCCGTCGGTATTGCGGGAACAGTGGCGATTCAGGCGTTCTTTAACATTAGCGTCGTTCTCGGCCTGCTGCCGACAAAGGGTATCCCGTTGCCGTTCATTTCTTATGGGGGCAGCTCATTGTTCCTGACGCTTGCGTCTGTAGGGGTTCTTCTGAACATCAGCCAGCAGACAGATTAGATTGTAGAAGTGAGCTATACCGGAGGTATATACTTTCAGCAGAGGTTTCTTACGCATGGCTAAGAAACAATTAGCGAAGCTTTTCCGTAATGGCCGCAGCCAGGCTGTTCGACTGCCAAAGGAATTTCGTTTCGAAGGCGATCACGTCCTCATCCGGCGAGTTCGGAATGGTGTGCTGCTCGAGCCCGTCAAGTTCAACGTGCGGGAGTGGTTTGCCAAAATCGACCGTCTTCGAGCAGAGCCGTTCATGAAAGAGGGCCGTAACCAGCCGCCAATGCCCAAACGAGAACTGTTCAAGTGAACTACCTTCTCGACACAAATGTCTGCATCGCCTTACTTAACGGGGATAACGAGAGAGTACGAATCAAGTTCGAGAGGGCGCTTGACACGGGCCACAGTGTGCATCTCTCTTCCATCGTCCTCTTCGAGCTGTGGTACGGAATCAGCAAAAGCATAAGAGCCGAAAAAAATCGAGCCAGTCTTATGGAATTCCTGGCTCCGATCCAAATCACCGAGTTCGACAGTGAAGACGCGCGGATAGCCGGAGCGCAAAGAGCAGCTCTCGAAAAACTCGGGAGGCCAATTGGTCCGTACGATCTGTTCATTGCGGGACAGGCTTTGCGGCGTGATTGGACTCTAGTGAGCGCGAATATCGCGGAGTTCTCTCGCATTCGAGGTCTTAGTCGGGAAGACTGGGCGAGAGGCTGATGGCACGTGAAAGATAGTGGATGCGGGCGGCGATAGTTGGCGGCGGCACTGGAGGGCACGTAATTCCCGCGCTGGCGATTGCGCGCGAGCTGCGCGAGCGTTATTCCGCTGAAGTAATGTTCATTGGCACCAGCCGAGGCATAGAGACTCGGCTGGTGCCGCAAGCTGGATTTCCTCTGCAGTTGATCCAAGTTGGGCAGCTCAAGAATGTGAGCCTCACCCGCCGATTGCGAACGCTGACCGATATTCCGCGCGCTGTATTCACATGCCGCAAGATGTTCCTAGAGTTTCGCCCACAAGTGGTAATCGGCGTTGGCGGATATGCTTCTGGCCCGGGTATGCTCGCAGCGATCATGATGCGCATTCCCACCCTGGCATTTGAACCCAACCTCGTGCCCGGCTTCGCAAATCGAATGGTATCGCGGTTTGTGAGTGCAGCGGCCGTGCACTTTCAGGAGACAAAGCGCTTCTTTCGAAATGCTGTTGTGACTGGCGTGCCGGTCCGGCAGGAATTCTTCAATATCCCGCAGCGTGCCTTCTATCCGCCGGGTTTATTACTTGTCTTCGGCGGCAGTCAGGGATCACGCGTCCTGAATCAGACGATGATCGATGCAATCCCAACATGGAAAGAGCTTGGGATCCAAATCAAGCACCAGACCGGCGAACGCGACTTCGACAAAGTTGACTCGGCCTACAGACAGGCTGGCTTGCCAGTCCGGGTAAGCCGTTTCATTGACGACATGCCATCTGCATTCGCTGAAGCCGATCTCATTCTTTGTCGCTCGGGCGCGAGTACCGTCGCTGAGATCACGGCAGCGGGGAAGCCGGCGATCTTCGTGCCATTCCCGTTCGCCGCCGACGATCATCAATTGAAGAACGCTGAAGCTTTGGAGAATGCGGGAGCCGCTCGCCTCATATCCGAATCCCAGATGACACCCGAACGTTTGGGCAATGCTGTTGCTGAGTTGCTCTCAGCTCCCAGCGCTCTTGCCGACATGGCTGCAAAAGCCCGCTCACTCGCACATCCCGATGCGGTAAGCGTAATCGCAAAAATGACGGCAGAGATTTCTTCTCACTAACGCCTGCCAATTTGTTTTAAGCCCGCAACACTGGAGGGCTGCTGAGATGAATGCCTTGGCTGAAAAGGATTGCTGTTTCGCTCGTCCAACGTACGAGGCTTTTTTCACGAATGTAGCAGCCGGCGCTGCACTGTGATTCTGTAGCCCATTATGGGATAGTGCGAGCCACTCATACTCAGGCTTCCTTACGCCGGTCTACAGCATCCTTGTGC
>DATLKS010000660.1:0-2642 GCA_035538255.1 Terriglobales bacterium | reverse complement strand
GATTTCTTCTACCAGGCGTCGCGCGCCGGCAGGGTCCGGACAAGGCCCCCTCCAGCCGCAAGCTCGCCGCTGCAGGATCGAGGTGCGCACCGAGACCGGAAGCCATTGCCAGCCAATGAAGTGAAAGTGTGGCTCCATGGGAAACCAGAAATTTGGCGTTTGTACCCAAAACGCTTTTCCGACGCGTTGGATTTCCGAAGCCATTCGCCGCTGGTTTTCGAACGTAAACAGGTGCTCGATGACCGAATTGCTAAAGACTATGTCTACGCTATGGTCAGCGAACTCGGCCAGGTCTGTCGCGTCACCCGCGAGCGGTTTTATGTTTGCATGCCGCTGTTGTTCTGCGACCAGGTTCAATGTGAGAATCTCGACATCGGCGCGTTGGTGCCATCCCCGGTTCTCCCAGAACGCATTTGTCCCGCCCACATCGAGGATGCGAACCGGTCGCGGCAGCTTCGCTACCGAGGCTTCAAATTGCCGGAAACGCTTGGCGCGAAGCTTGTTCGCAAACGAGTTCGCCTCATCGCTGTCTGAAAGCCAACGTAACATCTGCAGGAAAACTCCTTTATTTGACGGGAATGGAATGTCGTGAGGCCGTGCCATGGATCACTGCCTTACTCGCTTGGGTGGCCTTGGTTTTGTCTGGATTGAGTCATCCGCACGCCGTAGGAAGAACCGGCTGGTCTCGCCTGGAGCCACGCTGCATCACCAGCGTCTTGAGTATGACGCTCCACCTCAGCCAGGTCGAGTCCAAAGCGTTCTTGACGTGGAAGGCTCGCGCAAACAGACGCACGGTGGCAAGGACCGTCAGACGAGCACTAGCATTCAAAACCAGAGCCATCCGGAACAGAACGGAGTACATGCGGCCATAATTCCTGCGGCAAAAACGCAGCTCGGCCCTGGTTTTCATGGCAGTTTGCCACGCGCCGGGACTGCTCTTGCCTCCGTAGTGCACCATAGTCGCATGCCCAAGGTGATAGTTCTTGAAGCCTGCACGGACCGCTTGGTAACACAGGTCAACGTCTTCCGAGTACATGAAGTACTCCTCACTGAACCTGCCGATCTTTTCGAAAACCTCGCGCCTCATCAGCATGCAAGCGCCGGAAACTGCTTCCACCTCAGCAGGCTGCCGGTCGGAAAACAACGGTCCAATACCCCACAGCTGCGGCCACCGGAGACGCAGGTACTCGATTTGCAGAATGGAGTTCCAGATTCTCGGGAATTTCATGATGCTGCTTGTCTGTACCGACAAATCGCCATTCAACAACCTGCAGCCGACGATGCCCGCATCGGGTAATCGCTTCGCTTCCTTCATAATCAGATCGATAGCCGGACTGCTCAGTTTCGTGTCCGGATTCAGGAAGAGGACGTAATCTCCTGCCGATTCCCGGAAGCCGATATTGTTGGCCCCGGAAAACCCAAGATTTTTCCCGCTCTTTATCAACTTGATTGCAGGGAATTGCTCTTTGATGCTGTCAATGCTGATGGCCGGTGACGCATTGTCTACGACGATCACTTCATAGGAAACCTCTGCCGTCCAGCGGTCAATGCTCGGAATGCATTCCCGCAGGTAATCCTCCGAGTTCCAATTGACGATGATGATGGAAAGGTCCACGCGATTTTAGAACCCTCTTGCAGGGCGCCTGCGCAACGGCGCTGACTCGTCGCGGTGCATGGGTTTTACGTCACGAAGTTGACGGCTGCTCCACCCGGTGTACGCTGGCTGAATCTCCACAGGAGCGGCATGCGTCTGCTCCACGGCAGCTTCGACCTGCTCTTTTGCCCGGTGTGCTTGCGGCACGGCCACGGCTCCAATCATCGCCAGCAACATGTACCATTCCACAATACTCTGGTCCCACAACGAAATTCCGATGAACGACATGGTAAAGGCGAAAAGCGTTGCGCCCAACGCCCAAAAGAAAAGTTGCTCTTTCTTATCCGTTGCATCCTGTCTCGCTCGGCCCACGTATTTGAAGCCATAAACAAGAATGGCAATAAAGAAGATCAGACCTAGCAGGCCGCCTCTGTATGCGTTCGCCACATATTGATTGGCAGTGTCCCACATGTCCCAGCCCCAATCTGCATTGGCGTTGGTACCGACCAGCCACCAATCCCAGAAGTGGTGAATGCAGGTGTCTATGAGATTAAAGCGATGCCACGAAGACGAGCCTCCGGCGAGGTCTAAGCGCGCAATCAGATGCCAGACCGGAGCCTTCATCACCAGATGCAGCGAGATAAGCGTGATGACGATACCCCACCGGATCAACCGCAGCCCGCTGCGCACCGGCCACAAACCGAGTGCAAATAAGCCGGCGAGCACGCCCGCCAGACAGGTACTAGAGTGGGAAGCAAACGCCATCACGATGGCCCCGCCCATGCCGATCGCTGCTGTAAGACGATAGCGCTTCTCCTTCAGCCACAGCGCGGCGAACAGAGGCACGGCTACTGCGCCAAACGTGCCGGCTAGAAGAGGCTGTCCGAAAGAACCCATGGCCCGAATGGCGCCATTGCGCTCCATTGACCAGGCTCCCCGGGCTCCGCCCAGTAAGGAGTACGGGTTCCACCCGTTTGTCACCTGTTCGCACACCATTACTCCGGCCAGAAAAACGACGATGAAGCCGAGCGTCCTGATTGTCAGCAGG
>DATLKS010000659.1:0-2095 GCA_035538255.1 Terriglobales bacterium | reverse complement strand
CGCCAAATGCGGGGGAAGTCCCACGCCGGTATCGCTGACCGACACCAGAAGTTGCTCGTCTTCCGCTCGCTGCGACTTGATGATCAGTTCGCGCGTTCCATTCACGTCCTTCATCGCCTCGATGCCATTGAGCATGAGGTTCATCAAGACCTGCTGCAGTTGCACCCGGTCTGCCGTGATTCTGGGGAGGTCGACGGCAAGGTCGGTATGCATAGCAATTGAGTAGCGGTTCGCTTCGCTGTGCAGCAACACGAGCATTTCACGAACGACTTCGTTCACATCGACCAACATACGCTCCGCCGGCGCGCCTTTCTTATAAAGGTATCGTAAATGGTCGATGACTTCGGCTGCGCGGGTCGCATCTTTAGTGACTCTCTTCGTCGCCTCGCGAGCCTCTTCCACGTCGGGCTGGTCGCGCGTAAGCCATCGCAAGCAGATCTTCGCATTTGTGATCGCCGCAGAGATGGGCTGTCTTAGCTCGTGAGACAGCGAGGCGGCCAGCTCCCCCATCGTGCTGACCCGGTTCAGATGCGCCAGGTCTGCCTCCAATTGACGCAATTTTTCGTGCTCCTCCTCCGCGCGCTTGCGCTCGGTGATGTCGTTGTTGGTTTCCAGGATCGCAATGGGCGTACCCTTTTTGTCGCGCTGCAAAGACCAACGACTCGAGATGATGACCTTGGTTCCGTCCTTTTTGCTACGCACAAGCTCGCCTTCCCAGCGGTCTTTATTTAACAGCTCCGCCTTAATCTGCTCGAGGGGCATTGGCAATATTGTTTGCAGCAGCTCAGAACAAGTCTTGCCCTTCGCTTCTTCTGCGCTCCACCCGTACAACTCCTCCGCGCCACGGTTCCAGTAGCCGATCGTTGCACTCATGTCACGGACGAAAATGGGGTCATAGGTGAGATTAAGGAGATTCGCTTGCTCCCGCAGAGTCTCTTCGGCGCGCTTGCGATCTTCGATATCCGTGACGATTCCATACCATTTGAGGATTTTCCCCTGCTCGTCCCGCAAGGGTGTGCCTTGAACAAAAAACCAGCGATATTCCCCGTCGGCGCGACCGAGCCGCACCTCATCTTCGAATGGCTTGCCTGCCATCGAGCATGCGCGAAAAACGTCCATGTGGCGTTTGAGGTCGTCCGGATGAACCGCGGCTTGCCAGCCCAAACCAGCCGGGGACGAGCCCGTATACTCGATCCATTGGCTGTTCATCAACACATTCGATCCGTCCGGCAGCGCGCTCCACACCATGGCGGGAATTGTTTCGATCACTTTCCGGAGCTCTCTCTCACTCCGGCACAGCGCCTCCTCGGCCAGCTTGCGTTTGGCTCTTTCTTCGGTTTCGCGCAGCGCACGATACACCGCCGGCACCAGCCTCGACAGTCGTGTCTTCAGAACATAATCCGTCGCTCCAATTTTGAGCGCTTCGACCGCTACTTCTTCGCCAAGGGTGCCGGAAACAAAGATGAACGGCAGATCAGGGCGGGCACTCAGCACAAGCTTCAATGCGGAGAGACCGTCAAACGAAGGAAGTGTGTAATCTGAGAGAATCAGGTCGATTGAGTCATTGTCAAGAGCGGCGAGGAACTCGGCACGGGTCTGGACGCGGTTTATTTCACACACGAAATGGTCCGCTTCAAGGAGCTCGCGAATCAGCCCCGCGTCGTCGGTGCTGTCCTCGAGCAACAGAATCCGGAGAGGCGACTCTACACTCATTTTTGGAGGCTTCCCGGGGGCGGTTCGTTGATGATCGCCCAGAACATGCCCAGTTCCCTGACGGCATTGACAAACTCGTGGAAATCAACCGGCTTCACCACGTAGGCGTTCACCCCGAGTGTGTAACTTCTCATCATATCCTGTTCCTCGCGGGATGACGTCAACACCACTACGGGAATCATCTTCAACTGCTCGTCAGACTTGATTTGCTTTAACACTTCCAGCCCATCGATCTTGGGAAGTTTTAGGTCCAGCAGCATCACGGCGGGATTATCGTTGGCACGAGTCTGGAATTGCCCGCGACAATACAGATAGTCGAGAGCCTCTTGGCCATCGCGGACAACGACTACCTCGTTCGCAAGTTTATATTCCTCGAGCGCCG
>DATLKS010000658.1:0-7011 GCA_035538255.1 Terriglobales bacterium | reverse complement strand
CACTGTGGGCCGGTCTGGCGACGCCGGAACAAGCGCTGGCGGTCGAACGCAATCTTGGATCATTCGAGCATCCAGGCGGGGTCGCCATGAGCGATCGCGTCAGTGGGATGCAGTGGGACTTGCCTTATGGTTGGGCGCCGCTGCAATTGCTTCCTATCGAAGGCCTGCGGCGTTACGGCTTCGATGCCGATGCCGATCGCATCTCGCAGGAATTCGTCTCCAATGTGTACGACAACTTCAAGCGCGATCAAACCATTCGTGAAAAGTACAACGTGGTCACACGCTCGACTCAGGCAGCGGTATCCGCCGGCTATAAGACCAACGTCGTCGGTTTCGGCTGGACCAATGGAGTGACTCTTGTGTTAATGGATTCGAAGCAGGCGGTACAGCCCGGCCATTAAAGATAACTGACAAGGGCTAGAAGCAGCTAAGCTTTTGGCGGCGTCAACGCATGCACGTGATAGTGGTAGTAGCCGATGCCGACGCGCATGTGCCGATGAACGTTATCGGGCACCGTAATCGCAATGGTCAGGCCAAGAATGGCATGCGCCACTCCCAGGGCATAGATATTGCGGTTTCGTCTGAAGATTTCACAAGCAACACATCCGGCAAACAAGCAGACGCCAATCAATACCAGATTGGGAATGTGAGCGAGACAGAACAGACCGGCGCTTAGAAGCACCGCTGCGCGAGTAGAAACAAGTTTCTCGAATCGCAAAAAGAAGAATGACTGCAGAATGAACTGCTGAAACACAGCCCAAATCGAATAGCCTGTAGAGTGCGTCGCGATACCGATGAGTCCGAATAGGGGATGCAGCGTTCCTGCCGCCCACGCAAGCAGTACGGCCGCGCTCGACAAGACTATGGCCGCTGGAATCACCCAGAGCGAGGCACGCAGGCCCTGTAGCCCGAGTCCGAGGTCACGCATGCGTGGTCGATGCGCGACCGTGCTGGCAAGAATAAAGATCGCGGAGACCCAGAAGAGGTGAAGCTGGGTTGTACCAGAGTTCCAGATTGTGGCTTCGATCAAGCTCCAGCCGACAAGGATCTCAAGCAGCAGTACGTACTGCATTGGGCTTAGGCGCTCTGATTCACTACGCATTGTGGATATCACCAAAAAGATCGGATAAAAATAGAGGGGAGGTGGAGGAGGGATACCCGAACCGGGTCATCTGATTGTAATAAACGGTCCTCATGCCTGCACTAACAAAATCACTGTTCATTGGATTCATTGCCCTTATATCGAGCGTTTTTTCTTTACCTGCCGGAGCAGTCACACTATTCAGAGAACCTCAATTTAAGATAAGAGTTGTTCGCAATGTGCAATTTGGCAGCGGGGAAGTACGCCAGCCTAACCCCGCCAAACGGGCGCTGTTCGCCGACATCTATCAGCCGGACACCCCTGACCTCTCATGGAAGCGACCGGTAATGATTGCCATCCATGGCGGAGGCTTCCTTTTCGGGGATAAGAGCGAGATGACGAGCCTTTGCCGGGAACTGGCGGCCCGGGGGTATGTCTGCCTCTCCATCAACTACCGCCTTGTCCCGGACGATCCTCCCGGCAGCTCGCAGGATCAGTACACACGCGCCGTGATGGCGGCGGTCGCCGATGCCGACCATGCCGTTAGCTGGATTGAGGCAAATGCGGCCAAATATCACGCCGACACCTCCCGGCTATTCATCGGAGGATCATCGGCCGGCGCGGTGACCTCTATGCTGCTTGCGTATAACCCCGACTTCAAGCCACCACGCTTTTTGGCTGTAGCCGACATGTGGGGAACCATGGGTCCGAGGGTGAAGTGGATCAAGAAAGGCGGCCCTGCGCTGCTGATCATTCACGGCAAAGAGGACGAGACCATCACCGTGAGCGCCGCAGAACAGATCGACGCTCGCGCGAGGGAGGTTGGCCTGAGCCATGAAACCTTCCTGATCGACGGGATGGGCCATAGTGTCCCGCTGAACCTCGAAGTCGGCGGCGAAACCCTGCTGCAGCACTTAGTCGATTTCTTCTACAAGCAGATTGCGCCAGGAGGTCGCTCCGGCACAGGCCGGGCCGGATCTTAGTCCAAAACGGCGGGAGTGACTCAGCATTACCGACATCAGGGAAACTTCCGCAAGCTGTGACGATCAGCTTCTGCATCTGGAGTGAATTCCTCCTTTCCGGCAACTGCGACAGTGCCTGAAAGTGACAGAAATTGTCATCCCGACTCTCAATTCTCACTCCTCGGTGTCGACGACGCTATGAGATGTGCCTCTTCAGCAGCGCAGCGCCGGCAGGGACGAAACCGCGCTAAAATCTCGCCTTCGATGTCCCTCATCCCGCCTCCAACTCCCAGGAACGAACTGTATCGAGATCCGTCCGGCATCCTTGTTCATGACCTCATCCTTGAAGCATGCCGGTGCTTTTCGGAGAAGATCGCCATTGCCGATCATTCCTGCAAGCCTCCGCGGCGTCTGACCTACTCCGAGTATGGCTGCCTCATCGAAATGCTGGCTGCCTCTGTACGCGCCCGCTTTCAACCAGGAGAAGTGATTGCAATTTTTCTCTACAACTCGTGGGAGTTCTGCGCGATCTACCACGCTGCCACTCTAGCCGGCTGCATTCCGACGCTACTCAATCCCTCCTATCGCGAGCGTGAGGTTCGGTATCAGCTTGAGAATTCCGGCGCTGCGGCATTAATCACCGATGGTCCTCAGATTAAGGACATCAATCTGACCGGCCTGCCTAAGCTGCGGCACGTGTTCTCGGCACGCATTCCATGCCCAGGCGCAGAGGACTTCTCGTCTTTACTTCAGACCGGCGTCAGTCGGAACGCCGGCGTGGAGGGAGATCCGCACGAGCTACTGGCCGCTCTTCCCTACTCCAGTGGGACTACCGGCTTGCCGAAAGGCGTGATGCTCTCGCACGCGAACCTGGTTACCAACATCTTTCAATTCCTGATACCTGGCGAGGAGGCAACTTTCACTGAAGACGATGTGACCCTCTGTTGCCTCCCGCTGTACCACATCTACGGATTGAACGTCGTTTTGAATCCGATTCTCGCGGTTGGCGGCACTCTGGCACTGATGCCCCGCTACGATCAGGCGGACTTCCTGCGATTGCTGCGTGAAGAGCAGCCGACTTTCCTGCCGCTCGTTCCGCCGCTGATCAACTGTCTCTGCCAATCAGCCGAGCAGGGAATGTTTCCGCCTGATCATCGCCTGCGCTATGCGAAGTCCGGTGCCGCCCCGCTCGCGCCTGAATTGGCCTTACGCTTCACCAACCTCACTGGCATTCGTGTCCGCCAGGGATACGGGATGACAGAAGCGTCACCGGTCACACATCTCGGATACCTCGAAGCTGATAAATATCGTCCCGACTCAATTGGACATACTGTTGCGAAGACCGATTGCTATCTCGAAGCCAGTCAGATTCCATGCCAGGGCGAGCTGGTGATGCGTGGACCGCAATTCATGTGTGGATACTGGAATGCCCCGGATGCGACAGCAGCGGTCCTGCGCGATGGCTGGTACTGGTCTGGCGACATCGCGTCAGTCGATAGCGATGGCTTCTACCGCATCGTTGATCGCGCAAAGGAGATGATCAAGTACAAAGGATTCGCGATCGCTCCGGCCGAGGTCGAGGCCGTGCTCATGGAGCATCCCTTGGTGCGCGATTGCGGGATCGTGGCGCAGAAAGACTCTGCCACAGGCGAAGTGCCCTGCGCGTTCGTCGTTCTTCGAGATGGAAATCCAGGAAGCACAAAGGTGGCGGAAGAACTATGTGGCTATGTCGGCGAGCGCCTCACGAGCTACAAGCAGCCTCGCGAGGTGCGCTTCGTGCAGTCCATCCCCAGAAATCCCTCAGGAAAAATCCTGCGCAGAATGCTCCGCGACCAACTTTGATCGACTCCGTGGTCTCCGTGCCTCTGTGGTGAATAAGCTTTTCCCACCACCTATACTGATTGGCTGTCATCTCCGTAGCTGAGGTAATTATTTGCGTCGCCTGACCCTCGCGTTTGCGCTCCTACTGGTCGTGCTGATCGGAGGCGCATTCTTGTTCCAGAGCTCCACGAGACCATCCAAAACGCAGCAGCTCATGCGCGCCAACAACCTCGGCGTGGCGTACATGAATCAGCAGAAGCTTGATCAGGCGCTTAAGCAATTCCAGCAAGCGCTTGCCCTGGATAAAGACAATGCCACCGCGCAGCTCAATCTTGGCATTGCACTGCTGAATCTATCGCGTGTGGCCCCTGCGGAAGAAGCGTTGCAGCGCGCTGCCCAACTGGATCCCAGGAATCCGGCGGTGTGGTTCAACTTCGGCATGCTGCATCGCAACAACGGAGAAGCCGATCGCGCGATCGCCGACTTTGGTAAAGCTGCACAGCTCGCTCCCGACGACGCCAACACCCATTATTTCCTCGGCGATGTATATGCGCAGCAACAGAAGTACGCCGATGCAGAACGCGAGTTCCGCCGGGCCGTGGAACTCGATCCCTTGAGCGTCTCATCGGAATTCGGTCTGGCAAAAGCACTCCAGCGTCAAGGCAGGGCGGCCGAAGCCAAGGCGCATTACGAGCGCTTCCAGAAGCTGACACACGATAAGCTCGGCTCGCCCATCAGCCAGATCTACGGCGAGCAGGGTCCGCTTTCGCTCGCGAAGACTATTCCAGGCGAAGCTCCCGTACCACCGGCGATTCAGGTCCGCTTTACTGAAATGGGAAGTGAGTCGGGACTGCCTACGACGGCTCACGTTAATACAGAAATCAATGCGACCGTGCGGGGCAGCGGTATCTGCGTTTATGACATGAACGGTGATGGGCTTCCAGATATTGTCCTGCCTGACCGGGAGTCTGGGACGCGTCTTTATCTGAATCGCGGGAAGGGCCGCTTTGAAGATGCGACCAAGGGCTCTGGACTTGAAATACTCAAAGGTGCTCAAAGCTGTGCGGTCGGCGACTATGACAATGATGGCAAGCCTGACATTGCGATCGGCTCAGCCGACCGAATTTGGCTTCTCCATAACGAGGGCAACAAGTTCCACGATATAACCAAGCAATCCGGAATCAACGTGACGGGACATCCCTACGCTCTCACCTTTGTTGATTATGACCACGACGGCGATCTTGACCTATACGTCAATCGAACCGAAATGGAACCTGTTGCCAACAATATAGGCCCAAATCCGCACCCAAAGTCGAATGTCCTGCTGCGCAATAATGGAGACGGCACCTTCACTGATGTCAGCGAGGAGACTGGACTGGCTTCGGGGTTCCCGAGCAGCGGAATGTTGGCGAGCGACATTAACAATGACCGCGCCGTCGATCTGGTTGTGAGTTCCCTCCCTACTCCGACCGTTTTCATCAATCCGCGAGAAGGCAAATTTCCCGCGCTGCAGCCGTGGAAAGACCAGACGCCAAAACTCACTCTGGGAATAGTTGCGCTTGATTTCAATAAAGACGGCTGGATGGATATGGCTTTTACTCATTCGGGACCTCCGGGACTAACGTTGTGGCGAAACCTCGATGGAAAACATTTCGAGCAGGTCGAACTACCGAAGGTGAACTGGAAGCGGGCCAATGGAATCGCCGCGTTGGATTATGACAATGATGGCTGGATCGACTTAGCCGCTGTCGGTAAGACGGACCGAGGTTCTGAGATTCGCCTATTCCGCAATGTCGGGCCCAAGGGATTCGAAGACGTCACGTCGGCAGTCGGTCTCGACAAGATCAAATTGCATGAGCCGCGTGCTCTTGTGGCAGCAGACCTCGATGGCGACGGCGCTACCGATCTACTTATCACTCAAGTCGATGGACCAGTAGTCGCCCTGCGCAACGAAGGAGGTAACAAGAATCATTCCTTACGTCTTTCGCTCAAGGGACTCAACGACAACAAGAGCGCCTTCGGCACCAAGGTGACGGTCTTTGCAGGCGAATCACAACAGAAATGGGAAGTGGCAGGCAGCAGTGGCTATCTCGCGCAAGGACCAGATGAGATCATCGCCGGACTTGGGCAAGAGACGCGCGCCGATGTTGTGCGCCTGCTTTGGCCGACTGGCGTTTACCAGGATGAAATCGATCTCGCTGCTAACGAACCGCATGAGCTGCTGGAGATCGACCGGCGTGGCAGCTCGTGTCCCGTGCTCTTTGCCTGGAACGGCAGTCGCTACGAGCTGATCAGCGATGTAATCGGAGCTGCGGTCTTCGGACACTGGATCGGGCCGAATGAACGCGACCTGCCGGACCCCGACGAGTACGTTAAAGTCGATGGCTCACGCGTTCGACCACGCTATGGTCAGCTAAGCTTTACGTTTGCCGAGCCTATGGAGGAGGTCAATTATCTCGATCAAGCGCGGCTGTTTGCCGTTGATCACCCGGCGGATGTCGATATATATCCTAACGAGCGTTTCGTCGCGAATCCGCCCTTTCCGGAATTCAAAATCATCACCGCGCGGAATGCCCATGCTCCCACTGGCGCATGGGACGATCATGGCCGTGATGTGCTTCCAGCGTTGCTCACGCGCGATCACCACTACGTAACCGGATTCAAGCTGCTGCACTTCGCGGGGTTCGCCGAGCCGCACTCGCTCGTCCTCGATCTCGGGGAATGGGACGCATCTCGTCCGCTGCATCTCTTGCTGGACGGCTTTACCGAGTACTTCACGGCGAATTCCATGTATGCGGCCAGTCAGGCGAACCTCACCGTGCAGACGCCTTATCTCGAAGCGCAGGAGCCAGACGGAGCATGGAAGCGTGTGATCGACGATATGGGATTCCCGGCAGGACTGCCGCGCACCATCACTGTCGATGTGACGGGAAAGCTCAAGCCGGGCACGCGCAAGATTCGCATCGTGACCAATCTCCAGATCTACTGGGATAAGGCGTTGATCGATAACAGTGTCCCAGAACGGAACTTCCAGCTTCACGAGGCTCCGCTGGCGGCTGCGCGCCTGCACTTCCACGGATATCCGCGTGTAGATGAAAGGCGCTTTCGCGGCGATCTGAACTACGCCTATCAGGACGTGAGCCTCAC
>DATLKS010000657.1:0-4440 GCA_035538255.1 Terriglobales bacterium | reverse complement strand
GGCAGCCGCAGCAGATTAGTTCGTGGTTTTTTGTCATTCCGAGCGTAGCCTTCTTCCGGTTTTCGGGAGAAGGCGGAGAGAGGAATCCCTGTGGCAGAAATGCTCTTGGGGTTTTCCGGCTCGGGTTCTGAAGCAGTTTTTCGGCACGCTAGCGTGCTTAACGTAGTTTTCGGTCATTCCGGATAAGGGTAGGGATTCCTCGGCGCAACACCAGCGCCTTCGGAATGACAAACGCAAGAAACGGAGGACACTTTGTACCGTTCGAGCCCGTTCGACCTCGGCAACAACATCACCGACTTCGACAGCATCCGCATCAGCCTGGCTTCACCGGAGCGCATCCGGAGCTGGTCGCACGGTGAGGTCACAAAACCAGAAACCATCAACTACCGCACCTTCAAGCCGGAGCGGGACGGCCTGTTCTGCGCGCGCATCTTTGGTCCGGTCACAGACTGGGAGTGTCTCTGCGGCAAATACAAGCGGATGAAGCACCGCGGAGTGATCTGCGACAAGTGCGGCGTAGAAGTCACGCTTTCGAAAGTCCGCCGCGAACGCCTCGGACACATTGAGCTCGCGTCGCCGTGCTTGCACGTGTGGTTCTTTAAAGGCCTGCCTTCGCGCATCGGCCACCTGCTCGATATTTCTCTGCGCGAGCTGGAATCCGTCCTCTACTTCGAGTCCTACGTCGTCCTCGAAGCCGGAGATGCTCCGGTGAAAGAGGGCGAGGTCATCAAGGAAGAGACGAAGTTCCGCGAACTCGATCAGCAATTCCGCGCTACAGGTTTCAAGGCCATGATGGGCGCCGAAGCCATCAAGGAGCTGCTGAAGAGAATCGATGTTGACGAGCTTGCGACTGAGCTGCGCGAGAAGATGAAGGCGGAGACCTCGCTGCAAAAGCGCCTCAAGTATTCGAAACGCCTGAAGGTAGTCGAAGCATTCCGGAAATCGGGCAACAAGCCGCAGTGGATGATTCTCGACGTAATCCCGGTGATTCCGCCGGAGCTGCGTCCCTTGGTTCCGCTAGATGGCGGCCGGTTCGCGACCTCGGATCTGAACGACCTCTATCGGCGCGTGATCAACCGCAACAACCGTCTCAAGAAGCTGATGGATCTCCACGCTCCAGAAGTGATCGTGCGCAACGAAAAGCGCATGCTCCAGGAAGCGGTGGACGCACTCTTCGACAACGGACGCCGTGGCCGCGTGCTCCGCGGAGCCAACAACCGTCCGCTGAAATCGCTCTCTGACACGCTCAAAGGCAAGCAGGGACGTTTCCGCCAGAACCTGCTGGGAAAGCGCGTGGACTACTCCGGACGTTCGGTAATCGTCGTCGGTCCCGAATTGAAACTGCATCAATGCGGTTTGCCCAAGAAAATGGCGCTGGAGTTGTTCAAGCCATTTATCTATCACCGACTCGAGCAGACCGGCCAGTGTACAACGATCAAGCAAGCCAAAGAGATGGTCGAGCAGCAGGACCCGGTGGTTTGGGACATCCTGGAAGAGGTGATTAAAGATCACCCAGTGCTCTTGAACCGCGCTCCAACACTCCACCGCCTCGGCATTCAGGCGTTTGAGCCGGTGCTGGTCGAAGGTAAGGCGATCAAGATTCACCCGCTGGTCTGCACAGCATTCAACGCCGATTTCGACGGCGACCAGATGGCGGTTCACATTCCGCTGTCTCCGGAAGCTCAGGTCGAAGCCAGCGTCCTGATGTTGTCGTCGCACAACATTCTCTCTCCCGCTTCGGGACAGCCGATCACCGTGCCGACGCAGGACATGGTGCTTGGTCTGTACTACCTGACCAAAGGCCGTCCGGGAACGAAGGGCGAGGGGCGCTCATTCGCAACCGTGGAAGACGTTCTGCTCGCACTCGAAGCAAGAGAAGTCGAGACGCTCAGTCCGATTCGCCTACGGTATACGGGCGAGGTTCTGGATCTGACCAATGCATATGACGATCAGGACATCCTGCACACCGAACCGACGAACTATGAACGTCAATACTTGAACACCACCGTTGGGCGCGTGATCCTCAACGACGCACTTCCCAAGGGCATGCCGTACATCAACGGGCTGCTCAAAAAGAAGGGCATCGGCCAGCTCGTCAACTACGCATATCTGCGCTTTGGTCTCGAGACCACGGTGAAGATGCTTGATGGCATCAAGCAGCTTGGTTTCAGCTACGCCACGCGCGCAGGACTGTCGATCGGCATCGACGACATGGTCATTCCCGAAGACAAATACACGCTGGTGAAAGACGCCGAGAAGCAGGTGATCAATGTCCAGCAGCAGTATCTCGACGGCGCCATCACTAACGGCGAACGCTACAACAAAGTCATCGAGATCTGGTCGGCCATCACGGAGAAAGTTGCCGACGAGATGTTCGATGTGCTCAAGCAGCAGGACAAAGCCGGCGCAATCAATCCGATCTACGTCATGGCTGACTCTGGCGCTCGCGGATCGAAGCAGCAGATTCGTCAGCTCTCCGGTATGCGCGGACTGATGGCCAAGCCTTCGGGCGAAATCATCGAGACGCCGATTACCGCGAATTTCCGCGAAGGTCTCAACGTGCTGCAGTACTTCATTTCCACGCACGGCGCGCGTAAGGGATTGGCGGATACCGCTCTGAAGACCGCGGACTCCGGCTACCTTACTCGCCGTCTGGTGGACGTAGCCCAGGACGTGATCGTCTCTGAGCAGGATTGCGGAACGCTCGACGGCATCTATGTCGGTTCCATTGTGGAATCGGGCGAGATCATCGAGCCGCTGCGCGACCGTATCGTTGGCCGCGTCTCGCTTGAGAAGATCAAGGACTACGAGGGCAGCGTGATTGTCGACGTTAACGGCGAGATCACCGAAGACCTCGCGGGCGCGATTCAGGCCGCAGGCATCGAGCGCGTGAAGATTCGCTCGGTATTGACCTGTGAGTCGAAACGCGGCGTCTGCATCATGTGCTACGGACGCAACCTTGCCTCCGGCCGTCTGGTTGAGCTGGGTGAAGCTGTAGGCGTGATCGCGGCGCAATCGATCGGTGAGCCTGGAACGCAGCTCACGATGCGTACCTTCCATATCGGTGGTACGGCATCGCGAGTTTCCGAACAGTCACGACTCGAGGCCAAGAACAATGGCTCAGTGCGCTTCATCAACCTGCAGACTGTCAAGTCGAAATCCGGCGATCTGGTGGTGATGAACCGTGCTGGATCAATCGCCGTGGTCGATGATCGTGGCCGCGAAAAAGAACGCTACTCGGTCGTGTACGGCGCCAAGCTGAAGGTCGGCGACGGCGATCATGTGCAACTCGGACAGGTGCTCGTCGAGTGGGATCCATACACCTTCGCGATCCTCACCGAAATCGGCGGTACCGTGCAATTCAAGGACCTGCAGGAAGGCGTCACGCTCCACGAAGAAGTGGACGAAGTCACAGGCCTGTCGCGTCATGTGGTGGGCGAGTCTCCGGACGAGAAGCGTCAGCCGGCGATCGCGATCAAAGGCGGCAAGAGTACCCGGCGTTATCTCATGCCAAGCCGTGCGCACCTTATGGTACAGGATGGCGACGAGGTTTACCCGGGCGATGTGCTGGCCAAGATCCCGCGCGAAACCACGAAGACCAAGGACATCACCGGTGGTCTGCCGCGAGTGGTCGAGCTCTTCGAGGCACGCAAGCCGCGCGAGACCGCGATCATCAGTGAGATCGACGGCATCGTGAAGTTCGGCGAAGTGGCAAAAGGACAGCGCAAAATCTACGTCACCGCCGACAACGGCACCGAGAAGGAGTATTCGGTGCCGCGCGGCGTCCACATCAATGTGCAGGAAGGTGAGCGCGTGAAGGCTGGCGAACCTCTAATGGATGGTCCGCTCAACCCGCACGACATCCTCGCTGTGCTGGGAGAGAAAGAACTGCAGGGATACCTGGTGAACGAGATCCAGGAGGTCTATCGTCTGCAGGGTGTAAACATCTCGGACAAGCACATCGAGACCATCGTTCGTCAGATGATGCGCTGGGTTAAAGTCGAGGACGTGGGCGACACGTCGTTCCTGCTCGAACAGCAGACCGACAAGTTCCGCTTCCGGGAAGAGAACGAGCGTGTGATCGCCAACGGAGGCCGTCCGGCAACAGGACGTCCGCTTCTGCTCGGCATTACCAAGGCCTCGCTCTCGACCGAATCGTTCATCTCGGCGGCGTCGTTCCAGGAGACCACGCGCGTGCTCACCGAGGCGTCCATCCAGGGCGCGGTCGATCACCTGCGCGGACTCAAGGAGAACGTCATCGTAGGACGCCTCATCCCTGCCGGTACAGGCATGGAGTACTACCGCAACGTCCGCCTCTCGCCCGAACTCGAGCAGGCCGCCGCCAAGGTGCAAGAGGAGGCCTCGCAAGCCTACGCCGAAGCCGAACGCGCGCTGGAAATCATGCGTCAGGAAGGCGAAACGGAAGAGCTTGCGGCAGAG
>DATLKS010000656.1:0-18421 GCA_035538255.1 Terriglobales bacterium | reverse complement strand
CGGGCGCTGACTGCCGCGTTCTCGTCCACAGAAATTCCAATCTCAATGGGATCGCAGCCCTGTTGCCTGACGTTGAGCAGGGGAAGCTCGGGCTCATCCTCAATCAGCTCGGTAGTGGCTGCGGTGGCGGTCGGCGCGCAGATCGCGATTGCTACTCCGCGTTGTTTTCCTTGCTTGAGCAGCTTTTCGAGCTGCTGCTCGCTCTTGAGTTCAGCATATTCGACCGAGGCGGCGTCAGTGATCCTTACAAAGTTCTTAAGCAGAGTCGTGAACTCGAGTTCACTGAAGAGCACGCGACAAGCTTCGTAGTCCGGCTCCTGTGCACGCATCGCCTCCAAATTCAAATGTACCGGGACATTCGTGTCGATGGTGACCAGCTCTTTGCTCCGCAGGACTACGTCGCGATTGTTGAGCAAAGACTCGCGGTAAGTCTTGCGTTCGACGTCTTCCGCGTGATCGAGTGCGCTCTCCACCGAGCCAAACCGCTTGATCAGCTCCACCGAGCCTTTGTCGCCGATCCCCGGAGCACCGGGGATATTGTCGATCGAATCCCCTCGCAGCGCCATTACGTCGATCACCTGCTGCGGCGGCACTCCCAGGATCTCCTCCACTTTGGCTGCATCGCAGATAAGGTTGTCCTTCGTCGGATTCAGCACGCAGATGTCATTGCCGACCAACTGGAGCATGTCCTTGTCACTGGAGACGACATACACCGGATATCCCGCGGCCACGGCCTTGTGCGCCAGCGTGCCGATCACGTCATCGGCTTCGAAGCCGGGCTGCTCCAGAATGGGAATGCGATAGGCATCCAGCGCCCGCCGAATGTAGGGCAACTGCTGCGCCAGATCGTGCGGCATCTCCGTCCGATTAGCCTTGTAGCCGCCATAAGCGACTTCCTGATACGTCTGCGTCTTGCTGTCGAATCGCTTCACCGACGCGATCGCCTTTGCCTGTTCGTCGCGGAACGTAGGCGCCGCCACGTCGAAGACGGCTGCGAGGTACTGCGGGCTGAAGTCGTCGCGCAGCTTGTTAAGCATGTTAACGAAGACAAATGTCGCCGCCGTGGGAACGCCGGTGCGCGTGGACATGGGCCGCTGCCGCTGCATCGCGTGATAGGCGCGAAAGATGAAAGACATCGCGTCAATCAGAAAGATGTGCGGGCGTGCCTCGGGTTGTGGTTTGGCCGACAAATGAGTTGAGAAAAGTTTAACAGCGGCTCACCACTGAGACACGGAGGAAAGAGAGGCGCGTAGCCTTCTCTTACTTGACGGTGAGCTGAAACTACTTGTTAACGGAATTAATCGAGCCGTTTTGACTTCACCCGATCACCCGATTCCTCACAGTCCTTTCTTCATCCTGAACTCCCTCACTACGTCCATGACGTCACGACGCTCTCCATCGACGGCGTAGTTCATTCTTCGCATCTCCTCATCGGAGATTGTGTTGGCCAGCTCTTGCAGCGTCGAAGCGAGCTGCGGAAGCCGGCGAAGCGCGTCGTCATTCACGATCGGCACGGCTTCGTACGGCGGAAAGTAATGGAGATCGTCGTCCAGAACCCTCATATCGAGTGCGGTGATCAGGCCGTCGGTTCCGTTGCCGGCGGCTAAGTCAACTTGATGATCTTGCAGCGCACGATAGAGCAGTCCTAAGTCCATCACGCGCGTGTCTTTGAATGCAAAACCGTACCGGCGGATAAAGCCCTGATATCCATCTGGACGCTCGAGAAATTCGTAGCCGCAGCCGAATCTCCATTGCGGAGCGAACATCTTGGCCTGCGACAGCCTGGTGATGCCAAGTCGGCGCGCGTCAGCTCCGCGAACGACCATGGCAAACGAGTTGTTGAAGCCAAAAGGGCGGATGACGGTGAGATGAAATCGTTTTTCGTACCGTTCATGAACTTCGTTGAACACTATGTTCGCATCCCAGTTTGGGGCTTCCTTGAGAATGGCCGTCAGGGCGGTGCCTGTGTACTCAGGATAAACGTCGATCCGATCAGCCAGGACCGCCTGATGTGCGATGTAGCTGCCGGCTAAATAGAAACGACGCTCTACCGGAATATGCAGCCGACCTTCGATATGCTGCGCCATCAACTCCGCAAGAATTACCTGCTCGCTGAAATTCTTTGAGCCGATAATTATCTTTCCAGAGTGCGAGGAGCGACAGCCACCGGCAAGCACCAGAAACGCTAAGGATGCGATGCAGAGCGAAGCGCCAAGATTAGCTCGCTTGGCAGGGATCACTTCGGTACTCGCAGACGCTTCTCCAGCGCGCCCAGCAAAAGATCAGCAATAAGCGCCAAGAGCGCCGCAGGTATGGCTCCGGCGAGAATCAGTCGATTGTTCACCATGGCGACTCCCCGAAATATCAGCTCGCCCAGTCCACCTGCGCCGATGGCCGCCGCGATTGTGGCCACTCCCACCGCAGTGACTGTAGCGATGCGAACGCCCGACAGAATTACCGGGGCGCTGAGCGGCAATTCAATGTGTATGAGTAATTCGCCTTCGGTCATCCCCATTCCGAGAGCTGCCACTTTAACTGCGCGATCTATGCCAAGAATTCCAGTGTAGGTGTTGCGCACGATCGGTAGCAGCGCGTAGAGCACGAGAGCGACGATGGCCAGTCGATCCGCACGCTCTCCCAGCCAGGGAGCCGGCAAGAGAAATCCAAACAGCGCCAGACTGGGAATGGTTTGCAGGATGTTCGTTCCGCCGAGCACCGGCTTGCGCAGCCATGCCGTACGGCTCACGAGGATGCCGAGCGGCACGCCTATTACAATCGCGATCGCAATGGCCATCCCTACCAGCCATAAGTGCTCGAGCGTCAGCGAGAGGATTTGCCCACGGTTGTTGTAAAAAAAGTCGAGCATGTTAGCTAGGGAGCGCTGAAGCCTGAAACATTTCCATGTACTCCCTTACTGTCGGGTTCTCGGAGGAAGCAAATTCGCCTTTGCTGAAGACGCCAACGAGCTTTCCTTGATCGAACAGGGCGACGCGGCTACCTAGCAGCAGCGCCTCGCGCAGATCGTGTGTGACCATCAAGACCGTCTTGTGCAGCCGATCTTGCAAGCCGAGAAACTGCTTCTGCAGTTCCGCTCGCGTGATCGGATCAAGCGCGCCGAAGGGCTCATCCATCAAAAGAACTTCGGGATCGGCGGCGAGGGCGCGCGCAACGCCCACGCGCTGCCGCTGTCCGCCGGAAAGTTGATGCGGATAGCGCTTGCGCAGGTCAGCATCTAGTCCGATGAGCAGTAGCAGTTCAGTTACGCGCTTTTGCACGCGCTCCGTCGGCCACCGCTCAAGCTTGGGTACAACCGCGATGTTCTCTTCCACCGTGTAGTGAGGAAATAGGCCGGATTCCTGAATTACCCATCCGATCGAGCGTCGCAAGGCAATCGCATCCCACTCGGTTGTTCTTCGGCCATTCACAACGACTTCGCCGTAAGTTGGGGTAAGCAGTCGATTAACCAGCTTGAGCGCAGTCGTCTTTCCTGCGCCACTGCGTCCAAGCATCACCAGAGTTTCGCCTTTTGCAACGCCGAAACTAAGGTCTCTTAGTACCGGCCGGGTTCCGACCGAATAACCGGCACTCCGAAAATCGATGATGTTCTTTGGGTTAGCACTCGCCTCAGAGCTGCTCATTTAGCCCTGAATGGTAATTCATGCCACGCGCTCAGGCGTGCCATGCGATGCCATTGTGGTAGAAGTGCAAGATTTTCACTACAATTGCTGTGTTAGAGCGTCACTCGAGTTTTATCTCTAATACCCCCAGAGGAGAAGAACACAGTGAAGAAACTTCTGAGCTTGACATTTGCACTCGCGCTGATGGCTTCAATGAGCTTCGCGCAAGCCGGCGGCACCGCATCTGGAAGCAGCGGATCGTCCGGACAAACCAGTACATCGAGCGGAACTGATCAAAACAGTTCCTCAACCACCACCACAACGAAGAAGCATCACAAACGTCACAAAAAGAGCAGCGGGACCTCCACTGACAACAGCAATCCCAGCAGCTCGAGCGGCACCAGCAATCCGAAATAGGTATCTGAGAGTTAAACATCAGCCTCCCGATTTGGGAGGCTTTTGTTTTCTGATCCGGCAAAGCGATGATTGCGAGTCAGGTGCTGTTCTTCATGAGAAAATAGCAGTACCCCCGACATGGCTACGCAACCACTGCAATCTGCCCCTCCCGCTTGTCGAGCTACTCCTGAGCTGCTAAAAACGCACGGCATTACTGGCGACGAATACGAGCGCATAGTTCAAGCCCTGGGACGCGAGCCTTCGCTCACCGAGCTTGGCATCTACAGCGTTATGTGGAGCGAACACTGCTCGTACAAGTCATCGAAGGTGCATCTGAAGCGCCTGCCGACGCGCAGTGCGCGCGTAGTGCAGGGGCCGGGCGAGAACGCCGGCATCATCGACATCGGCGACGGCTGGGCGTGCGCGTTCAAGATCGAATCGCATAATCATCCTTCTTATATTGAGCCATTCCAGGGCGCCGCCACTGGTGTAGGTGGAATTCTGCGCGATATCTTCACCATGGGCGCTCGGCCTCTGGCGGTGATGGATTCGCTGCGGTTTGGAGCGATAGAAGCCGCGAAGCCACGCAGCCGCGCAGCTTCGAAGCTAAACGGCGAAAGGCAACCGCAAGGTCCTTCGGCCAACATGAGTTCTCAAGATGATGACAAGGCAAGGAATGCTCAGGAGCTGAGCAGCTTAGAAGCTCAGAAACTTCTCCACAAGACCCATTCCATTCTCGAAGGCGTGGTCAGCGGGATTGCTTCTTATGGGAATTGTTTTGGCGTTCCCAATTTGGGTGGCGAAACAAAGTTCGAGGAGTGCTACTCCGGAAATCCTCTGGTGAATGCCTTCGCCCTCGGGCTAGTGCGGAAAGACGAGATCTTCTACGCAAAGGCCGCCGGTGAAGGCAATCCTGTCATCTACGTGGGAGCCAAGACAGGCCGCGACGGCATCCATGGCGCCACTATGGCGAGTGAGGAGTTCAAAGAAGGTTTAGAGCAAAAGCGTCCCAACGTACAGGTGGGCGATCCGTTTCTCGAGAAGCTTCTGCTCGAAGCGTGTCTGGAAGCCATGCGGACCGGCGCCATTATCGGCATCCAGGACATGGGGGCTGCCGGCCTGACCTGCTCCACCTGCGAGATGGGCGCGCGTGGCGCCGTTGGCATTGAGATTGAACTCGACCGCGTTCCCCAGCGCGAACAGGGGATGAATGCCTACGAGATCATGCTCAGCGAATCGCAAGAGCGGATGCTGCTGGTAGCGGAGCGAGGCCGCGAAAAAGAAGTCTTCCGCGTCTTCAACAAATGGGGACTCGACGCGGTCACCATCGGGCGAGTCATTCGCGAGCCGCGGCTGCGCGTGCTGGAGCACGGGAACATCGTTGCGGATATTCCGAATACCTCGCTTACCGATGACGCGCCGGTGTACCGGCGCCCAATGCAGCAATGGTCAGCTCCTGTACCCAAAGACAAACCGGCATCACTACAGCTTGGCATGAATGATGACTTTACTGATGAGCTGAAGGCCCTGCTTGCTTCTCCGAATATCTGCTCCAAGCGGTGGATTCACGAGCAATACGACAGCATGGTGCAGACCAACACCGTTGAGGGGCCGGGCGGCGATGCAGGGGTCATGCGTATTAAGGGCACCCGGCGCGGTCTGGCGATGTCACTCGATGGCAATGGGCGCTGGTGCTATCTGAATCCCAAATTGGGAGCGATGCATGCTGTGGCCGAAGCCGCTCGCAAGGTCGCCTGTGTCGGTGGAGTGCCGGTGGCGGCGACTAACTGCCTGAACTTCGCCAACCCGGAGAAGCCGCAGATCATGTGGCAGTTCTCCGAGGTGATCGATGGCATGGCGGAAGCATGCAATGTTCTTGGCACACCGATTACGGGCGGCAACGTGAGTCTTTATAACGAGACGCTAGGTGAAGGCATCTATCCGACCCCCGTTATTGGTGTGGTCGGAATTGTCGAGGACATCAGCCATGCGGCAACCCCGGATTTCAAGGCTGGGCACGAGGTGCTCCTGCTTTCTGCGCCTACTTCTGCCTATGATGAGAGCCAGCTTGGCTCCTCAGAGTACGCGAAGGTGATAGTTGGCACCCTTTGGGGCAATCCGCCGGCGCTCGACCTGAAAGCAGAAGCGGCTCTGCAGGAGTGTGTTCTGCAGCTCATCCGAGAAGATCTGATTGAGGCAGCGCATGACTGCTCTGACGGGGGAATCGCAGTAGCTCTCGCCGAATCCTGTTTCCGCCACGAAGTCGGAGCAGAGCTGAGGCTGCCCGAAACGCCTGAACCGGCGGAAATCGCGCTGTTCGGCGAACGGGCCAGTCGCGTGGTGGTTTCCTGCGACCCGCAGAAACGCGAGCGCATCAATAATGTAGCGGCCTTCCACTCGATCAAAGCAGAGTTCTTGGGCGCCACTGGCGCGGACAGGTTTGTCGTTCGTCGGGGTACGAGTACTTTGGTGTCGGGTTATACCTGCGATTTAAAAAATGTATGGGGTCGCGCCTTCGAATCGGCACTACACTCGGAGCTGCCTGATCATTTAGTGCCGGAGATTCTAGATAAGTAGCTGCTGGCGACTAGCCCCTGGCTGCTAGCCAAAGGCAAAAACGGTGGGAAATTTGGTTTAGCTAGCAGCCAGTAGCGAGCAGCAAACAGCTAAATGTCATTCATCGATAAATCCGACAAGTTCCACGACGAATGCGGTGTCATGGCGGTCCATGGCCATCCCGAGGCGTCGAAGCTCGTCTACCTTGGGCTTTACGCACTGCAACATCGAGGACAGGAGTCAGCTGGCATCGCCAGCTCCGATCTCGTGCGCTTGCACAACATCAAAGCCATGGGGCTGGTCGCCGATATCTTTACCGAGGATGTCCTCGGACGTCTGCCGGGTTCTCTTGCCATCGGCCACACGCGCTATTCCACCACCGGTGACTCCGCCCTGCTCAACGCGCAACCCATTCGCGTGGAGTGCAACAAGGGAGCCATTGCGTTAGCCCATAACGGGAATCTCGTGAATGCCCACATCCTGCGTCGGCAGCTCGAGCACAACGGATCAATCTTCCAGACCACTAGCGACACCGAAGTCGTCGTGCACCTGATCGCACAATCAAAGGAGCAAACGCTGCCTGAGGCTATTGCCGACGCGCTTCGGCGTATCGAGGGGGCCTTTTCCCTCGTGCTGATGACGCGCGACCGCATCTTTGCTGCGCGCGATCCGCATGCATTCCGTCCACTGTCGATGGGAATCGTGCCGAACACCACTACAGGCATTCCCTCAGTTGCGTTTGCCTCCGAAAGCTGCGCCTTCGATCTGATCGGCGCGCATTACGAGCGCGACGTGAAGCCAGGAGAGTTGGTTATTGTAGGCACCGAAGGGGTGCACTCGCGATTCTTCTCTGCGCCCAAGCAGCAATCGAGCTGCATCTTCGAGCACGTGTACTTCTCCCGGCCAGACAGCGTAATATTTGGCCGTCCGGTGCAGGAGAGCCGCGAGGCATTAGGAAGAGAGCTGGCGCGAGGGGCCCCTGTAGATGCCGATCTGATCGTTCCTGTTCCCGATTCGGGAGTCACTGCTGCCGTAGGCTACGCCAACGAAAGCGGCATTCCATTCAGCTTCGGCTTGATCCGGAACCATTACGTAGGCCGAACGTTCATCGAGCCAGAGCAACGTGTGCGCGACTTCGGCGTGCGGCTTAAGCTCAATCCAGTGCAGCACCTGCTGAAAGGCAAGCGCGTGATCCTGATCGACGATTCGATCGTGCGCGGCACCACCAGCCGCAAGATCGTCCGCATGGTGCGTGATGCCGGCGCGACGGAAGTACACATGCGCATTTCGTGTCCACCCACAATTTCGCCCTGCTTCTATGGTGTGGACACACCGTCGAAGAAGCACCTGATTGCAGCAAACAAGTCGGTTGAAGAAATCCGCGAGTATATAGGCGCGGATTCTCTCGCCTATCTCTCACTTGAAGGCATGAAGCGCGCCTGCGCCGAGAGCGAGCAGGTTACGTACTGCACTGCCTGCTACACCGGCAAGTATCCGACGGATTTTGTCGATGTTGAGGAGATTGAGCCCGCACCAGTGGCGCTGAAATAGCTCACAACGGGATCTCCCCAAACGGCACGAGTAACCGGTTATTGCGTCCTGCTGATGGGCATCACTTTTTCGCGGGCTTGGCCTCCGAGTCGGTTGGCCTGCTGGCGTATGCGAGAGGTTTGCTGATTCAGTCCACCGCGGGCACCATCGAATTTGCCCCGCACCGCTTGCCTGATCTCAGGACCGGAACGGGGGGCTAGCAGCAGAGATAGAATCGCTCCAACCCCCATGCCAATGCTAAGCCAGATGAGAGCGGTCTTTGCGCTGTCCACACCGGGGCACTCAGCACTGTACTCGCCGTATTTCTGGTGATCGTTCATGGTCATTCCTTCGCGAGTAGTGACTCAAATATCCGGAAGTTATCCCACCTGGCCTGGATCCTTAGCCCGTCCTGCGCTGCTTGCGGCGACGTCCGCGCTGGGCGTCGTCGCGAATGGCGACCACGCGATTGTTGTGCTTGAGCTCTTCGTCTGCCTGCTTGCTGGTAATCCCTTGTCCCTGCTTTTTCTGACCAAGCACTCCAAGGTTCTGCTGGGGACGGCCCTCCGAAATGGGATGCAGCTTCTTTTTGGTATTTCCTGAGCCTTTGGCTTCCTGCGACGCCTGGTGGTGCCGGTTGGCGTGACGCTCGCGCATATCTGACATTGCGAGATCCTTCTCGTCAGAGAATTCGAGATCCATGTCTTCGTTGTCGTTAAATCCAGCAGCTGCAGCGTAAGCCGCCCGAGATCCACCTTCGTGCGCCGATGCATTCACCTGCGCCATACGCGCGCCGCGAGCCCGTGGTGTGGGGACAGCTGCACTCTCGCCTTTTACCCCATGTGAAATCTCCCGCAGGGTTTCGCCGGATGCGTCAACCTGAGGTGTTTTGACTGCCAAGTCTCCGATGGAAATCATGCCCACCAACTCTCCCTCTTCGCAAACTGGAAGCCTGCGAATCTGCTTATCGGCCATTAAACGGGCAGCTTCTTCGATATCAACATCGGGCTCAATGGTCTCAAGCTCGTGGCTCAGAACATCTTCGACGTTGGTCTCAGCCGGATTCTTCCCATCGGCAACACAGCGGATGACGATGTCGCGATCGGTGATAATTCCCACCAAGTCCTCATCTTCGTCCACCACTGGCACTGCGCCTACGTTTTCGACCTTCATGATCGAGGCTACCTCTTCCAGAGTACTGTCCATCTGAACGGTTTCCACCTCAGTGGTCATCACGTCACTGACCTTCATTCGACACTCCTCTCATTGGGAACCAGAAATGATGCTTGGCGCGGATTCGGTAAGTTAGAAAACGGAAAGCCGTAGCCACGTTGTCCTGCATAAAAGGAAAAGGCGGAGCAGCGGGATGGGCTGCGGCGCCCAGATGCCCTGTCTGGTCGGGAAGTCACAAACTATGTCACTGCACCGGCACCTTAACCGCATATTGCAGTTTCTTGCTTACTTTTCGGGCGCCGCTCGGCCGATTGCATGAAGCAGCCAAACGGCAGATCTACTGCCATGTGCCTTTTCTTTCTCGTCCGAGCTGTGGTAGCACTGAATCAGGCTTGTTGCCGGAACAGCTCATGTGTTCCGGTGGACAAAACGCGAAACTAGTCTCAGCCAGAGAAGGTTGATCGCAGATAGTGCCGCTGTGTCACAAAGCCGATTTGTTGAAGGAACAAGGGAATCTCCCTGTTACCTCCCTCTTCTTCCCTGCTGTTCTTAACGCTGGAAAGCCGCTCGGCTGGAGCCGCGTTTGCAGCTAAGTGCGGCGCAGTTAAGAGCTTATGCCGATTCGGGAATTCAGATGAAGCGAGTGTTCAAACAAGCTCCCTGATATTCTGCGTGATATTGTTTTTTGAGCCTGAATCGGCCTCCGGTCAGAGGGAACTCGCCCGGTTATACTGAGCGTGCGATGTCGAAGGTCTTTAACCGTGTCCTCTTAAAACTTTCCGGTGAGGCGCTGGCTGCAGGTCAGGGCTTTGGAGTTGACGTTACCCGTGTTCACGAGATTGCCGGCGAGATTGCAGAGGTCCACGAGCTGGGCGTTCAGGTGGCGATCGTCGTCGGCGGCGGGAACTTCTTTCGCGGAGTGGCAGAGCAGGCGCGCGATATGGACCGAGTTTCAGCCGATCACATGGGAATGCTGGCCACCATGATCAACGCGTTGGCGCTTCAGGATGCGCTGGAAAAGCGCAGTGTCCATACGCGGGTAATGTCGGCGATCGAAATGAACCAGGTAGCCGAACCATTCATTCGGCGTCGAGCCATCCGGCACTTGGAAAAGGAGCGGGTAGTGATCTTTGGCGCGGGAACCGGGAATCCCTACTTCTCCACCGATACAGCCGCCTCGCTACGCGCAATGGAGATCAAGGCTGACGTGATTCTCAAGGCTACGAAAGTGGATGGAATCTATGACGCGGATCCATTCCTAGTAAAGGACGCTACCATGTTCCAGCAGATCACCTACATGGAGATCATCAAGCGGGGCCTAAAGGTGATGGACACCACTGCCATCAGCCTCTGTAAAGACAATAATCTACCTATGATCATCTTCAACCTGAACAAACATGGAAATATCCGGCGGGTAATCACCGGCGAAAAAGTCGGGTCGTTGGTCTGCGCTTAGAAAAAAAAGGTGGAACAAAGGGTCTCATCGTTCGAGGCGGAATGATCACTGCATGGTGGTCTAGATCCAATGCCTCGCGACGGCGCGTCCTGCGCTACATTACAGTTCTTCTTGGCTTCACCGCCGTTGTATATGCCTTCTGCGCCGGTTTTCGTACTATCGGGGACTTTGATTTCGGCTGGCAAATTGCCACTGGACGCTACGTAGCCCAGCATCATCAAATTCCAACTTCGGATGTTCTCTCGTATTCCTCTGCGGGAGCAGCGTGGTCTTACGCCGTTCTGCCGGGATTGATTTTTTACTGGCTCTTTCTGCTGGGCGGATATGCCATCCTTTCTTGGCTGTTGGCAGTGGCGGCTGTCATGACTGTAGGAATTCTTCTTCGCCGCGCTGGACCAGCGACAGCGATGGCAGCCTTTCTAGCGGTCCCAAGTATCGTTTTCCGCGAGAATGCCCGCGCCGAATTATTCACTACGCTGTTGTTCGCAGCCTATGTGTCGCTGCTTTGGAACTACTTTCGGTCAGGACGTCTGCGGTTTTGGCTTCTGCCCTTGCTCATGCTGCTTTGGGTGAACCTGCATCCAGGCTTTGTGACCGGTTTAGCAATGATTGCCGGTTATCTCGTGTTGGAACTGTGCGAACTTCCATTTGGAGATCGCAGGCAAGTTGCTCACCAGAGGTTGAAACGAATAGCTCCGTGGCTGCTGGGCGTCCTAGCTGCTTCGCTGATCAATCCTTCGGGCCCGATGATCTACCGCGCTCTCTGGTATCAGAATCGCAGCGTAAAGGAACTGGGCGACTTCATCGGAGAATGGTCGAAACCGAATCTTTCGGTCGCTGTGTTTCGCCAGCTGCTCCACTGGCGAAATCCCGAAAGCTCGTTTTGGTGGTTGCTACTTTTTACCCTCGCGGCGCTCATCATGGCTGTTTGGCGAAAAAATCTCGGCCCCGCGATCCTGCTTGCGGGGGCAGGCATTCTATCGCTGCAGTATTTGAGATTTCAGGGGCTATTCGCTTGCGTCGCCGTTGTGATCGGCGGGGCCGTAGTGGACGACTTCATATCCGAGCGGAAATCAGAGCGGACTGATTCCGTGCCTTCAACCTCTCGGTTCCGGAGCGGCTGGGTGGCAGTTCCAGTTCTGCTAGGCGCGGCAATCATCGTTATTACTGCAGTTCGCTGCTCGGACCTGATCACAAACAGGCACTACCTCGAAGCAGGAGAAGTCGTTCTTTTTGGGCCTGGAGAAGCTGATTGGTTTCCCGAGCGTGCTGCGAAGTTCTTAACCGATCATCGACTGTCCGGCAATCTATTCAACGATTACAATCTCGGCGGCTTTCTTGACTGGCGTCTGCCGGACTACAAAACGTATGCCGATTCACGCGCGATCCCGTTTGGCGCTGTGGTACTCAGACATCAGCAGAGCCTGGTTGCGCACCCGCTGGATTCTCCCGAGTGGATGGAGGAAGCTAGTCGCTGGAACATTAACCTGGTTATTTTCTCGCTTGATCGTTTTACAGGCTTGGGAGCAGCTCCACTGCAGGTCGATTGCACGAGTACCAATTGGAGTCCAGTGTACATGGATGAGACCGCCGCAATTTTTGCACGCAAACTCCCACAAACGGCCGACTTGGTGCGGAACATAGCTGTCGACTGCTCCAGCGTTCAGATTCCAGAGCCTTCTGAGATTCATGGAGACTCCTTTCGAGCGCGAGGAATCGCTTACAACTTTTCTGCCAACGCAGGCTCGCTTTTTTATTTGCTTGGACGGGACAAGGAGGCGGAGCAGTATCTTGCCCGCGCCGAGCAGATTGAATCACACGATCCAAACTTACATCTGACGCGTGCTCAACTGCTCGAAGCTGATGGGAACATCACCGATGCTGAGCGAGAGTACAAGGCTTCCATTGACCAGCGACCTACCGATATAGCCTGCTACTTGCTCGGGATTCTATATGTGCGTCAACAACGTTATCGGGAAGCAGCGGAGTTCATAAAGCAGTCCGCTGAAATCTCCTATGAACCGGCGCAACGCTGGCGTACAGTTGGCCAAATCGAAAATGCAATGCAGGAGCCGAAACAGGCATTGCAAGCGTTCGATCGGGCCAGCAGCATCGGCTCTCACGGAGATAGTGAACAACAAAATCTGCTTAAGGCTCAGATCGCTAGTGGCCGCGCTCAGTCATGGCTCCTGCTACATGACTTGGACCGAGCCATAGATGAAGCCAGGCGATCGGCTCAATTGCTGCCAAACGACCCCAATCGATGGAGGACGCTTGCACAGCTCTATCAACAAAAAGGAGACGTATCCAAAGCCGACCAGGCGCAGGCAAAAGCAGATGGGCTCCAATCTGCTCCGGTACATTAGGCATGCTGGCTGGCAAAAACGCGCAAGCGTCGACACTGCGCGTCGGCGCTTCAATTTTGGCCTATTGCGCTATCGCCCTAGCTGACTTTCCGAATCACCTGCATCCTGGACCAGTCGTAGGCGAATTTCTGGCCACAGTCGAGACAAACCACATAGTGACCTCCCTGGCTGACTGGCTCCCAATCGGAGTTGCGGCTTGAAGCTGCGGGAGTGGCCGCGGCAAAGGGCTTAGACGTGTGGCGATGACGGCAGCTGAGTGACAGGACTTGCAGGAATTTCTGTAGCATTTCTCTGGACCCTTAATCCAAATGACGCTGCCTGTCCCGCATAGGCAGGACAGGCCGTCACGATCAAACGAGCCGACTAAGCGCGGGCAGCTACGGCGGAGGACTCGATGGAAACCGGTTCTTTGGAGTCTTTCTGCTGCTGGCCAGGCTTGCGGATGTCGATGCCGCCCTTAAAGAAGGCGCCATCTTCGATGCTAATGCGTTGCGCGACGACGTCGCCGGTAAGCGAACCCTCGTTGCGGATGTCAACGCGGTCGCTGGCGGTCAGATTGCCTCGGACCTTGCCGAGGACAACCACTTCGCGAGCGTTGATATTGGCTGCGACCTGGCCGTTACGGCCGATGGTCACACGATTGCCAGGAAGCTGGATGGAGCCTTCGACCTTCCCGTCAATGTAAAGCGACTCGGAACCTGTAACTTCGCCCTTGATGATCAGGCTCTTACCGATCGTCGCCTGCTCCTGGGTGTTCAGAACGGCGTTGCGGTTGGCAGGAGCGGGAGTTGGCTCAGCAGCGGGTGCTGGACGCGGGGTTTCCATCGCCGGGGTTGCCGCAGGCTTGCTCTGAGTCGGGTTAGGAGCCGGGGTGCTGTTCGGCTGATTTGACGCTGGTGGGTTGGCTGGCTTCCACATTGAGTTGTTATCTCCTTCAATCTCTTTCTAGATCAAGTGTCGCAAGCTCCAACGCTAACTTTAGCTCCCGACTCGGGCCAAGAGCGAACCGGATGGTGCTGGCGTCTTGCAAGTTTCTAGCTGAGAGTGTACTGCTCGATCTGGCTTGTGCAAACAATCTGAGCACCTAAAGTGCCAAGAGTTTTCAGCTTAGTTCGAATTAGGTTCAACTCTGCTTTAAACGCGGACTTGGAGCCATTGCAGTGTGGATTTTCAGGCTCTGTATCTATGTAAAGTGATGTAAAAGTTGCGCTCCGGAGCGGCAGTTCTTGCGTGGGAGAAAAGCCCTAGAAAAGAAGGTTTCCGCACAACGTTAGGCCTTCCCAAATATCTTTTCGGAACGCATCTGCACACGCTCTTCGCCCGTTAAAGCCTGGAAGCCGACAAACCAATAGAATCGAATCAATGCCGTCTGAACGCGAGATTCTTGCCCAAATCGCTCGTCAGCCGAACCGGGCGGCCGGATTTAAGCAGCTCGTCCGCGAGCTTCGGCTGGGTGGTGGGGAAGATCGGCGGCAATTGGACGAGCGGCTGCAAAAGCTGGTGGATCGGGGAGAACTCATAATGATTGGACGAGATCGCTTTGCTTTGCCCGTTGCCGCAGCCAAGCAGAATCTCGTAGCCGGCGAGCTGTCGGTGCATCGGGACGGGTACGGCTTTGTCCGGCCGCGAGAACAGGCAGTGCGCGACAGGATTCAGGGGGACATCTACATTTCCCCCCGCGGTATGAATGCCGCCATGAGCGGCGACCAAGTTCTGGTCGAGCTTGGCCCCAGCCGCGGAGATGGTCGCGCCGAGGGCAGCATCGTCAAAGTTATTGGCCGAGCTCATCCGACGGTCGTCGGAATCTTTCATTATGGGGATCGCTACAACTACGTTCAGCCTATCGATGACAAGCTGAGCGATCCCGTCATCATTCCCCGAGGCATGGAAGTTCCTGAGGAATCCGCGCCGCCCAGACAAGTTCCGTCTCCGCGTGCGCCAGGACGGGAATCGCGGCATCGCGTGATCGGCAAAGAAGCAAAGCGCACGCAGCACGCCGATCTCGAAGGCATGGTTGTTGATGTCGAGATCACCCAGTGGCCCTCGGGTACGCAGAACGCGCGCGGCAAAGTCGTCGAAGTTCTGGGCTACGAAGACGACTTCGGTGTCGACGTTGAAATTATTATCCGCAAGCACCACATCCCACATGTGTTCCCTGCGGAGGTGCTGGAAGAGGCGGAGTCGTTTACGGCTGTGCTGGATCGGCGCGAAGTTGCGCGTCGGTGCGACTTTCGTGATTTGCCGATCGTGACCATTGATGGCGAAACAGCTCGCGACTTCGATGACGCCGTTCTGGTCCGCAAACTTGAGAACGGAAATTATGAACTCCAGGTACACATCGCAGACGTAGCGAATTACGTAACCGATGGCTCAGCGATCAACGCTGAGGCACGGGTACGGGGCACGTCAGTGTACTTCCCGGATCGGGCGGTGCCGATGCTGCCGCTGGAGCTCTCAACCGATCTGTGCAGCCTGCGGCCGCAGGTCGAGCGCCTGGTTCTCTTCTGCTTAATGGAGATCGACCATGCGGGCGAAGTCGTCAATTACGAGATTGGCGAAGGCGCGATCCGCTCGGCTGCACGCATGACATACAACGAAGTACAGGCGATCCTCGATGGTGACCCCAGCATGCGCAAACAATACGCGCATCTTGTAAGCGAGTTTCTGCGCATGGAAGAGCTTGCCAAGATTCTCAATCGCAAACGAGTGAAGCGAGGCTCTATCGACTTCGACCTGCCAGAGCCGGTGATCGAGTTCGACGAAGCGGGACTGATGCAGGGTGTCACCCGCTCTGAACGCAAGTTCTCGCATCGCCTGATCGAAGAGTTTATGCTGGCCGCTAACGAATGCGTGGCCGGATACTTGGAGTGCCAGAACATCGCTTCGCTGTATCGCATTCACGAGACACCCGACGCAAAGAAGGTGTATGACTTTGAGCTTCTGGCGGCAGCCTTTGGATATTCCCTAGGAGTCGGCAATCTTCCCGTTAAACGCTTTCAGACGCGAGGCGAACGCCGCGACCGGCACGGCAGCGGACGCAACCCGCGGCAGCACGAGCTCCCCAAAGATGTCCACATAACACCGCGCATGTATCAGAAGCTGACGCAAAAGATCGCGGGCAAGCCGGAGGAGCGCATTCTTTCTTATCTAATGCTGCGATCGCTCAAGCAGGCACGCTACTCCGAAGAGAACGAGGGCCACTTCGCACTGGCTGCCCCGACCTACACGCACTTCACCTCGCCCATCCGACGTTATCCAGATCTCGTCGTTCACAGGATTCTGAAAGCAGTCCTAAATAATTTGCCACAGGCTGCCTCGCCTCTGAAGGAGCGAAGCGACAGCCGAGGGCGGCTGTCCCACCGTGGGCCAGGCGCTTCGCAAGCAAGCGATCAGGCATCGCCCTGGTCAAAGCGCCGACCGAAGGAGGCTACAGGTTCAAAAAAACATCCCACTGAGATCATTCCTCTTGACGAGCTCCACGACATGGCCGTGGACTCCAGCATGACCGAGCGTAGCGCCGACGAGGCCGAGCGGGAGCTGATCGAGTGGAAGAAGATCAAATTCATGCAGGACAAAATCGGCAACGAGTTCCATGCACTGGTCGTGAGCGTCACCAAATACGGCCTCTTCGTCGAAATCGAGGATCTGTTTGTCGAAGGACTCGTGCCAATCGGGTCCCTGTCCGATGATCGCTACACCTACCGCGAGAACACGCGACAGATTATTGGTGAGCGTTCCGGGCATGCATATTCAATAGGCGATCGAGTGCGGGTGATTTTGGATCGAATTGACCGCGTACAAAGGAAGCTGCAGTTTGCGATTGTGGAAGAGCAACGAAGAGCCGAGAGGCGAACACGAACAAAAAATCAGAACCGCCTGCGGTAGCAGGTGCGTGAACGGGCGAAACCGCGCAGCCGCAACACATCCAGCTTCCCCATCCGCTACTACAGGTGGTTCTGTTTGGGCTTGCTTACTGTAAAATTAAATGTTTTGACTGCCTGACCGGAAGGAACATAGAGACCGCATGGCACACATGGTCCGGTGCGTGAAGTACGGCCGCGAGATGGAAGGTCTGGAGGAGCCTCCATTCGACAATGATCTTGGCCGCAAAATCTATGAAAATGTCTCCAAGCAAGCCTGGGCGGACTGGGGAGAGCACCAGAAGATGCTCATGAACGAGTACCGACTCCAGCCCTGGAAGAGAGAAGCGCAAGAGTTTCTCGCACAGCAACTGCAGGCGTACTTCTTCGGCGAGGGTTCGCAACTGCCGCAAGAATACGTGCCGCCTTCACGATAGAAATTGGCAATCGCTCCCCCTCCCGTAATCGAACTGCGTTCGCCGCAGGTCTCTCCAAATTCCTGGCCTGAAGTTCTCAGGCGGCACTGGCCGGCCTGGCTGGCCATCTTTCTGATTTATGCTTTCGTCTATTTGGGCTCGCTGTCCTCCCCCGCGATCTTTGACGATGCAGATGCTACACACGCCGAAGCGGCCCGCGAAATGGCAACAAAGCATGATTGGGTGACCCTGCACGTGGACGGCATTCGCTATCTCGAAAAGCCACCATTGTCGTACTGGCTGGTTGCAGCGTGCTATCGGGTGTTTGGCGTCTCGGAAACCTCCACACGTCTGTCGACCGCAATTGTGATTTTTCTGCTGATGGTCTTGGCTGCCGACTGGGCTCGACGCGCCTTCGGTGCTCGCGCCAGTGTTTATGCAGCACTCTTTGTAGCGACGACCATTGGGTATTACCTGTTTTCCCGAATTTTGATTCCGGAAGCGCTGCTTGCGCTCACCATCTCAGGCGCTCTTTATTTTTCACTCCTCGCGCTTGAACGCGGCCAAGCCTCGCGCTTCTGGTATGCGGCCTATTCCTGTCTGGCATTGGCCGTTTTAGCCAAGGGACTGGTAGCGATCATCTTTGTCGGTGGAACGCTGCCGGCATACCTGCTTGTGACAGGAGAATGGAAGAGGTGGCGCGAATTCCGCTTGTTCACAGGGACTCTCCTGTTCCTGCTCATCGCCGTTCCATGGCATGTCATCGCTGGACTTCGCAATCCGGGATTCTTTTGGTTCTACTTCATCAACGAGCATGTACTGAGATTCCTGGGCAAGCGCTATCCCAAGGACTACAACAAGCTGCCCGCCATCGCTTATTGGGCTTTGCACTTTGTGTGGCTGTTTCCCTGGAGCTTCTTCTTGGCGCGAGTAGTTGAGAACCTGCGGGAACGAGCGAAGGAGCGCATTCCTTCCGAGTGGACATTTGCGGACCGTACGCGAGTTATCTGTCTCGTCTGGTCGGGATTGATTCTGGTTTTCTTCGCAATCT
>DATLKS010000655.1:0-2889 GCA_035538255.1 Terriglobales bacterium | reverse complement strand
AGGCTTCGTGGTGATAGACGGAGGCATCGTCACACTAAATGTAAGCACGTTGTGCGGCTCGAAGCCCGGATTCACGCCCCAGAGCACGGCCAGGCTTCTGATCATCAGGCCGGCGCCGACGAGCAGCACCAGGGCAACTGCCATTTCGAGGATCACGAACGTATTCTGCGTGCGCTGTCGCGTCCCGGATGTTCCCCGGCCGCCTTCTCTCAAGGTCTGCTGCAGGTTCGTGTGCCACAGCTTGAGAGCGGGAACCAGGCCGAACAAAATTCCCGCGAGAAGAGAAGCCACAAGAGTGAAGACGAGCACATGGGTATCGATTGTGATTTCATGCGAGCGGGGCACAGCGTGCGGCACGGCGGCGAGTACCAATTTGGTCCCTTTGGCCGCGAGTACGAGACCAAGCGCTCCTCCGATTACTCCCAATAGTGCACTTTCAGTAAGTAGTTGTCGTATCAGCCGTGAATGACTTGCTCCCAGCGCGCTGCGGACCGCGAATTCCCGGCTTCGGCCTGTCGAACGCGCCAGCAGAAGGTTGGCAACGTTCGTGCACGCGATGAGCAGAACGAAGCCCACGGCTGCGAGCAGTACAAGGAGTGTCCGCTTGATGTCGCCGACTATATCGTCTTTCAGCCGGAGCACACCCACGGTCATTCCAGTGTCGGCCTGCGGATATGCGACGGCCAGGTTGCGAGCAACATGCTCCATGTCGGCACGCGCCTGCCCGAGAGTGGCATTCGGCTTCAGGCGCGCTACGACGCCCATACCCATTCCGACCGTGCGGTCGCGAAAGGTGGGATCCGTCCACTGGCCGATAGGAACGTAAACGTCGGGGTTGTCTCCACCATAGAGACGAAAGTTCGCAGGAACTACGCCGACAATCGCGTATCCGGTGCCGTTCAGGACCATGGTTCGTCCGAGAACGCTGGATGATGCTCCAAACTTACGCTTCCAGAGACCTTCGCCGATCAAGGCGATCGGGGCCCCTCCTGACATGTCCTCCTGCACCGAGATGGTGCGGCCCATAAGGGGAGAAACTCCAAGCGTGGAAAAGAACGCCGCGGAGATCATGTACCCCTGCAGGCGCTCAGGTTCGTCCTGGCCGGTGACATTGAAGTTTTCCTCGCGGAACGCCGCCATCGACGTGAAGCTGTGGTTCTGCTTTTCCCAATCGAGATAGTTTGGGTAGGAAACCGCCCCGTGTTCGAATAGCTTGGTTTTTTCGAAAAGTACCACGAGTTGTTCCGGATGTGGATACGGCAGCGGATCCAGCAGAACGCCATTGACCACGGAAAAGAGAGCAGTGTTGGCGCCGATGCCCAGAGCGAGCGTGAGCAGTGCAATCGCTGTGAATCCCAAGTTTTTGCGCATGCCGCGCGCAGCAAATCGCAAGTCCTGTGCCAGAGTTTCCACAATGGGAACTCCGCGCCGTTCGCGATACGCTTCGCTGACCTGATCCATGCCTCCGAGCTTGATCAGTGCCTGTCGTCGCGCCTCCTCAGGCGAGAGGCCGGAGTGCAGATTGTCATCAATATGCATCTGCAAAACACTTTGCAGCTCGTCCTGAAGTTCGGCGTCACGGCGATCGCGACCAAACAGACCCGCGATGCGGGAGAAGAGCGCGCGGAAGGTCTTCATCGCGATGCCTCCGTAGCCAGGAAACGTGCGAGGATCTCGGTCGTCTCCTGCCAGTCCCGGGTCTCACGTTCGACCTGTTTCTTGCCGGCACGCGTGAGGCGGTAGTACTTGGCGCGACGATTGTTTTCAGAAACTCCCCATTCAGAAACGATGTAGCCTTCTTGCTCCAACTTGAGGAGCGCGGGATAGAGCGTTCCATAGTTCACCGACAGCAGATCGCCGCTGATCTGCTCAATCCGGCGTGCGATGCCGTAACCGTGCAACGTGCCCATGCTCTCCAGCGTCTTCAGCACCATCAACGCCAATGTCCCCTGGCGAACTTCTTTTTGTCCCATGACCCGCTCCTATTGGTATGCCATAGATCATGACACTAACTCCTATGGGAAAGCAATAGCGGCCAAACTGGATTGGAAAACCAAAAAGTGGGATGCTTCTTATTAAGAGCCGCGAAGCACAATGCGCTGCAGATAACAGTTTCAGAGTAGCCATCCGCAGATTGTGAACACGCCATCACAACTGACTAGAGTCGCAGCTTTGTAAGCATGTAGCGAGGAGGAATTGCGGATATGCCGGATGATCTCAGAATCACGATTGATGAACTCAAGAAGAGGATGGAAGCAGGCGAAGACTTCGCCTTGATCGATACACGTAATCCGCAGGCATGGGCACAATCAGATGTCATGCTGCCGGAGGCCATTCGCGTTCCTGTGGACAAGTTTGAAGAGCACCTGTTCGAAATTCCCAAAAACAAACCGATTGTTACCTACTGTACTTGACCGAACGAAGGATCCAGCGCCAGTTTGGCGCAAAAGCTTCGCGAGCGTGGTTACAAGAATGTCTGGGCCCTTCAAGGCGGCTTTGATGCATGGCGGAATGCAGGACTGCCTGTGCAATCGAAGCAAGAAGCGGCATGAACACGCGATCCAGGAGATTGAGATGAGTGAGAATCCAGCGCAGGAGGTGCTGAGCGATTTGCTTGGCTATCTCGAATCAATGGAAACGCAAACTGCAGCGGTTTTGCAATTGCTGAAGGATAAAGGAATTATCACCGATGAGCAGCTCGCTGCTTTCCTGGAGCAGGCGGAGGACGCCAGCAGCGTCAAATGGCGTGCTGCCCGCATGAGAATGGAGCACCTCTTCGCGATCTCCGATCAAATACCACCGGCAACTTCGTCTGCGAAGCCAGACATAGTCGAGAAGAAGAAAAAGGAAGATAGCGAAACGAGAGCACTTGATAAAGACCGCGACAGG
>DATLKS010000654.1:0-2113 GCA_035538255.1 Terriglobales bacterium | reverse complement strand
AACACCGGTACCGCACTCACGAATTCGGTGATTCGATCTTGTGGAACACGCGGACCGGATAAACCGAGACAGGCCTTTCTCCGCGACCGAACTTCACCATGATAGGCTGACATTATCCAGCCAGATCGACTCGCTTCCCCCCGAAGCATTCAGGTCGGCCTGGAAAGCAACATCCAGGCCGCTGCCTCCCTGCCCGAAGGCGTCGAAGCTCTTTCCCACATCCTGGCGGTTACGGTCGAGCGTTACGGCAATGAAGTGAGCCTGTCCTCCACTGCGTTGGAACTCCCAGGTGAGATGGTGCCAGGTGTTCGTATCGGGAACCGAGCAGCCAATCCCGGTCGACGCCCAGGTGTGTGCCGGGTTATTCCACACTCGCCAAGTTCCGGTTCCGCGGAAGTCACACTCCGTGCCAAAGATATATTTGGCGCCGCCGACAGTCTGATTCACATCAAACTCCAGCGCCTGCGCGCTAGATGTGGAATCAATATAGAAATCCAGATCGTATCTCAGGTTTTGCGCCTCGTCGTGCGAGCCGAGCTCACGCCACCACAGGGCAGCGCCCCACGGAGTACCACTAACGTCGAAACGGGCGGAAGCGCCACTCAGCGATGGCGAACTCACCCCTTGCTGCATAGCATGCGGCGTACTCGGACCATTCCCGCCGGCGCCCGCGCAGACGTCACAATTGTCCCAACCGGCCTGAGTTTGTATTTGCGAGGCATTGGCCGCAGGTGCGCTCGGCTGAGGAGGAGCGGGAGGAGCAGGCGGTGCGGGAGGTGCTGCGGCTCCCTGAATCATGATGTGTACCGGGACAGACTTGTACACGGTACCATTCTGGTCCCACGCCTGCGCCACCAGAGTGTGTGCTCCAGCCGGCAACTGCAGAGCGGTATTGAGCTGCGACGAAACAGCTTGGAAGCTTACTCCGTCATCGACGTACAACTGCATAGAGCTAATTACACCCGATCCGTTCACCGAGGCAGAAACCTGAGTGGGAGAGCTTACCGTCGCGCCTTCCGTCGGCGAAGTGATCACGACTTGAGTAACGGAGCTCGCCGCTGGCGAGGACGAACTGCTGGAGGTTGCACCCGCTGCCCCGCCGCCCGCCGTGCTACTTCCCGAACTTGAACTTGAGCCTGAAGATGCTGCGCCTGTTGATGTACCGGATGGCGTGCTGCTACCAGTAGCAGAGGAACTCCCGCTGACAAGGGCTGGAGTGATCGAACTTGCCGTGGGATTCTTGTATCCACCAGAGCCACCACATCCTATGATTGCCGCCAATAAAGAAAAAGAAAATAAAACTGCAGTCTGTCGCATTCGTGCCTCCCGCTTGCAGGGACTGGCGCAATACCGAGGCCAATCCCATTAAGGGAAGCTATGGATGCATCTACTCAGGTCACATTAGGAAAACTCCTTAGAACACCTAGGTATCTGACCTGAGTGGTGTTAAGCCGAAGGGAGCGGCTGTAATCCTTTCCGTGACTGGAATGCTTAATACTTCGTCGGCAACTCGTTAGAAACGAATGCGGGGGATGGGGTTACGACGAGTGTAGAGATAAATGAGACGCAGCAGAGCTGAAAACAGAGCGATCTGCCCTACGGACGGCTTCGCCGCAGATCAGCGGCTGCTGAAGGCGGCGGGCTGATCCTTGCGAACGGCCAATTGCTCGCGCAATCTCTCGTTCTCCTGCTCCAGTTCCTGCATGCGTGGTTCTAGCGGAGCGATCGCTTCCTGAACTTGGTTGGTAGTGAACCGTGGCACGATGTGCTGCGGACAATTCCAGTCAAAAGCCTCGATATGGATGACGTACACGCTCTCAACTGCGGCCTTGTATTCCGGATGGCGGACACGCTCGATCAGCTCCTTCGCCTGCTCACCTTCGAGGATCTCGGCTCGCCCCAGCAATTTGAGTCGTGCCTGCCGCGGATAATCAACGAAGATAAGTGCAACCCGGTTGTCGCTGGCAAGATTTCCGCTGCTGATGTACTGCTTGTTACCAGTGAAGTTCGCGAATGCGACAGTGGTTTCGTCGATAACTTTTAGGAAGCCAGCCGGTCCGCCGCGATGTTGAATGTACGGCCATCCGGTTGAACCAATGCTGGCGATGTAGAA
>DATLKS010000653.1:0-1781 GCA_035538255.1 Terriglobales bacterium | reverse complement strand
TCCCGTTTGCGACGGTCCTCCGCCTGCTCAGAGCTGAGGCGCTGTCCCGTAGTTGACTCGCGCTTCGCCTCCGCCTGTTGCTCTTCTACAGATTTGCTCTCAAATCCTCGTGCCACAAAAAGTCCTATTTCGGGCGCAACTCCGCTTGGCTAAGACACGATCAGCTGCGTGGTGTACTAGAATCAGAATAGATGCAGGCACGTTGATCGAAGCTATTTGATTTGGACCGTGAGTAACTGTGCTCCGGAGACGACGTAGTCCATCGGAGTTGAGGTTTCGTCAACAGCAGACTCGCCGCTTACGTACATGTCCTGGCCATTGCGCATGCCCTCCATCACATTCATCACAGAGAGGGGAAGTGTCGGCATGACCTTATCTTCGACCATTGCTTCCGGATTGGCCTCAAGTAGCGAGACATAAAGGTTATTGTTGGCATGCTCTTTGTTCAACAGATCGATGGTCGATCCCAGTTGAAGAGTGCGGCCGAACGATGAAGGAACTTTGCGGCTGCGGTCGAGCGTTTCGCTGTCGCTGACGAGGATGCGAAGCTGTCCACGCGGAACCGAAGTGGGAATCTTGATAGGAATCTGGCGCACGATAGGATCGCCGCGATAGGGGCGAAGCACTGCTTCTACCGTCATCTCGTCTCCAGGGCGGGCTTCTGTCACATCCGTTCGAGCTGTTTCAAGATGCGCGGCGCGGCGGTCTGGAGTTACGTCGAAGTCAAGATTCACGCCGTTGATCCCTGGTGCGCTGTATGGATTTTCGAAGATGCGTCCGAAGTGGTCGCCAAGGTTCAGAGCAGCGAGCACGGAGCTTTGCGCCGTATCGTTCGAGCTGAACATGTTGTGCATATGCACTGAAGGATATCCATTTACCGCGATGTCCCCGTTCATACGATAGGTGACTTGATCGCCATACTGATTCTGGCTCTGGAGCGCCTGGAAGACTGCCGTCATCATGATGAGCGGCGTCAACTTGGCGTTGTTCAGCACAGAAAATTTCATCTGCTTGGGCTTGCTGCCGCCATGAATGGACACCGTTACGGGAATCATCTGCGGAGCTTCGCCGAAGCGTCCAAGAATGCCGCTATGGCGGTCTTGCACAAAGGTGCCGACTTCATCCGTTGTATTGACGATCTTGTATGAGTTGTAGGGAGAAGCCAGCGTCGCCACTACATTGGCTTTGGTCATGGGCATGTCCACCATGCCGTACTGCGTCAACGGATGACCGCAGGCAAGCAGCCGCTGGGGATCGATATATGTGACTGTGCAAGTCGCGGCAATATCGAGATCTCCGCTAACGAGCACTGCGCTTACCGCGGATCCAGGCTCGATCGGCTCAGATTGATGCTCGTGGCTTGCCGATCCGACTCCCATCACGGGATTCAGTCCCGCCTCTGCAAATTGCGACGAGAATTGGCGAATAGTGTCTTCGGTAAACCCGCTGAAGACGAACGGCGCATCGATCGGCTGCATCAGCGACGCGAAGTTCCGCAGATCGCCAGCCGGCGTATCTCCGCCAACCGCTGTCTTGCTCAACATTTTCGGCGCATGCGATGTGCTCACAGCCTCAGGCTGAGTTCGATCCATCGCATCGATTTCAAGCATCTCCTCGATCGGAGTGATTCCCGCGATTGGTTCCTTCGAGAACTGACCAATGCGATAAGAGATCGCGCCGACCAGCTTGCCGCCGATGTACACAGGACTGCCGCTCATCCCGGCGACGACGCCCGTGTATTCCACTTTTTCACCGTGCAGTCGTGCCAGAATCAGATCACT
>DATLKS010000652.1:0-4431 GCA_035538255.1 Terriglobales bacterium | reverse complement strand
GACTTTAAGCAAGGATCCGGATCGTCGGCAAGAACGCGCGCGGAGCTACATGCCCAGCTTAAGTGCTCCGCCAAAACGCGCGGTGGAGTCGAGGTGTGGCGCGGTGGTTTAGGTGCAGCCTATCGGTTGCCGACCCTTTCGTCTGTCGGTGCCTCACTAGCTCCGCCCTGCGCCCGTTTCCACACCCCGCTCATCGAACCGGACATGCGGAACGACCGCATCCGGCTCTCGGAGAAAGTCTCACGATGTCGCCCACGGAAAACTGCGGGTCCGTGTGGTGAGACGGACCAAGCCCAGCCCTTCATGGAGAACGGCGTCCGAAAACTTCCCGGTCGCCTGCCCCGAGATACTGTGCTTGCTACACAGCCATTGACGCAGCCTTTTGCAAGCGTGCTTTTCCACCGCCCGATAGGCTTTGCTGACTGGCCCAAGACAGAAGTAATTAGCCCACCCAATCATCGTGCGGTTGAGCTTCGCTATCACCATGTCCTGGTCCAGAAGGAGTTGATCCCGTCGGGTCAGCTCGCCAATCGCCTCGCAGATGCGGATCACCCGCTTCTTCGAGGGCACCGTACCGAGGTACGCGCGCCCCGTCTTCGGCGAATAGCACCGACCAAACGTGTAACCCAGAAAGTCGAATTTCTCTTCCGGCAGTTTGCAGACCCGCGTCTTCGTTTCATTCACCGTTAGTTTCAGCTTCCCCATGATGTCTCGCATCGTAGCCAGCGCTTCTTCGGCTCGGCCACGACAGCAGATCACCAGGTCATCGGCGTAGTTAACGATGTGTGCAGCAAGACGCTTCTCGTGTCCGAGCTTCTTCCATCCCAGCACGAAACGGCGCATGTACAAGTTGCTGAGCAACGGGCTGATCGGGGCTCCCTGTGGAGTTCCCCGTCCTTCATCCCGATTGCGCGTGCTCCGATGCTTATTCCCTTTCTCGTCGGTCTCCTCAACCGGTGCTTCCAGCCACATCTTGATCAAATGCAGCATTGCTCCATCGACGATCCGTCGAGCCACCGACTTTAGAAGGTCGGCATGCGGAATACTATCGAAGTAGCCGCTTAAATCCGCGTCTACAATTTGTGCATGGCCGGTGTTGAGCAGCTTGTGGACATGCCTCACGGCGTCCAACGCGCTGCGGTCTGCCCGATAGGCATATTGCTCCGGCTGCAAGTCGGCCTCGAATATCGGTTCGAGCACCAGAACTGCCGCCGTCTGTGCCACGCGATCTTTGATCGCGGGCACTCCTAACGGTCTCTGCTTTCCGTCCGGCTTGGGTATATATACCCGCCGTACGGGCTGCGGTCGATACGTTCTACTTTTCAGCTCTTGCGTCAGTTCGTCCAACCACTTCTTCAACCCGTACTCTTCGATGTCCTCAAATGTTTGGCCGTCTACGCCTGCTGCTCCGCGATTCGCTTTGCAACAGTCATAGGCAAATGCCATCACATCTTCTCGGTACACCTTGTCGTACAGAGCATAGAAGCGGAAATTGGGCGATCCCTTCGCTTTGTCGTGCAACGCCGTCTGCAACTTCTGAACACTTGGTGGAGTTGTTAGGCTCATCGCCAATCCCTCGGTCCTTTGTCGCTTCTTGCGTTTCCTTTCAACTGAGGCCCCTTCCCTCCACCGGAGTTACCCGGCTTCATCGGTACAACGAGCCTCTCCGCCATCCCAAAACGGCCCAGCCTGTCTCTCGCGAGTTGCCAGTTGATCCATACTGCAATCACCGCTGGGACTTCCCGTGTTGCGCATGGTCCCCATTGCCTACATGCCGTCGCCAATACCCCGGCAGGTCGTATGGAATTTGTTCGCTCGTACGATTCCATCCGCTTCGGCCTTCCCACGAACCGGGGCGGGTCGGCTCCTGCATTGTCGGTTTCGGGGCCTGCTCAGCGTTCACTCACGTTACGGCCTGCATGCTCGCCAAGTCGCCTAGCGACTCTCTGCACCAGAGGCTTCAGCAGTCTCGTTGCCTCCACTGCTGCTCTGATTGCTACCGGGTGGAGCGAACCAGTTCCCGGGCGGGTATACCCCCGCTGTGGACCACCACCTTTCACGGCGCACCCGGTAAGCCGACGCAATATAAAAGGGCGCCCCTTGTGGAGTAGGTTTTGAGTGTTGAGCTCAACCCCTCCAGAAAGGAACGCCCCTATGACCAGCACTAAATATATCGGCATGGATGTGCACAAGGAAAGTATTTCGATTGCGGTTAGGAATGCTGCCGGCAAGATCGTGATGGAATGCGTCATCGAGACGAAGGCGAGCACGATCCTGCAGTTTTTCGATGGGCTACCCGGAGATGTGCACGTCACGTTTGAGGAAGGGACCTGGGCCGCCTGGTTGTACGACCTCCTGAAGCCCCATGTCAGGAAAGTGTTGGTCTGCGATCCGCGTCGGAATGCCTTGTTGCAGGAAGGCAACCAGAATGACCGCGTAGACGCCCGGAAGCTGGCCGAACTGCTGCACAACAACCAACTGCGCTCGGTCTATCACGGAGACCACGGCCTGCGAACCTTGAAGGAACTAGTGCGCAGTTATCTGACCATCACCTCAGATCTCAGCCGGGTGATGACCCGGGTGAAGGCCATCTATCGCAGTTGGGCCATTCCTTGTACCGGCAAGCAGGTCTATGCACCGCGCCATCGTGCCGAGTGGCTCGGGAAGATCAGCGAACCGGGGGTGCGTCGGCGGGCAGAGTTTTACTACCAGCAGCTGGATGCGCTGAGATCGTTGCGCCAGCAAGTGCGGCGGGATCTGCTGGCGGAGAGCAAAAAACACCAGGCCTGGAAACTGCTTTGCCAGATCCCCTCGATCGGCCCGATCCGGGCAGCCATTTTGCTGGGCATCCTGCAGACCCCGCACCGGTTTCGCACCAAGCGACAACTATGGACCTATGGCGGTGTCGGCATCGAGACGAGCAGCAGCGCTGATCACCATGTTGTGAAAGGACAGCTTGAACGGAAGAAGAAGCAGGTCGAGATTCGCGGGCTGAACAGAAATTACAATCACGATCTGAAAAATCTTTTCAAGGGAGCGGCGATCGTCGCCGCGACCAAGCCCGGTCCCTTCGCGGAGTTCTATGCGGAATTGTTGGCTAAGGGCATGCGCCCGGAAATGGCGCGACTGACCCTGGCAAGGAAGATTGCCACCATCGTTCTGATCGTGTGGAAGAGAGGAGTGTGCTTCGACGCCCAATATCTGAAACCACAAACAGCTTGAGTGTTTCGGACCGAGTCCGTTCCATCCTGGGGATCTTCTCTGGCGGTGGCCGTGGGTTCTCGAGACACTCTGAGTCGAAAATCACGACGCTTGTGCTTGGCTGGGTTGAGGATTCTGTGGTTCGATCCTATAACCCAGACTTCTTAGTTGCCGGATCATTTTGGCCGTGCGCCTTTGCTTCGATTGTTTAGTGACGGCTGGGCCACGTTCTTCGTACCTGACGCCCTGATGCAAGATCAACCAAATCAGCTGACACTGTCGATGGGCAATGGCCCCGATGGCTTGATTGTGTCCCAGGCGTAGTACCGAGCGGCGATAGACAATCTCGAAGATACTTCCTTTGGTCTTTACAGCGGCATTGGCCGTCTGGTTGAGAGCGCGCCGCATGTGGCGGTTGCCCTTGGGAGACTGGTGGTTGTAGTTCACGCCCGCACTCTCGTCGTCGCCAGGGCACGCGCCCACCCACGAGGAGAGCTGCCTGGCCGAAGGAAAGGTTGCCGCCGTGGGACCGACTTCGGCAATAATCTGTTGCGCTGAATCCACTCCCAGTCCGGGCACTTCCGCCAGCCGTTCGACGGCATCTTGGTGCTGATGGAGCAGACTCGCAATCTCCTGGTCCAGTAGACCGATCTGCTGCTCGAGGAATAGCACCTGCTCCAGCGCCATCTTGATTAGCCGTCGGTACACGGGCTTAAGGTCCGTGCACGCGCCCAGTGCATCACACAAATGTTCCGGCGTGGCGCGCAAGTGCTTATCGGCCAAAGCAGCTAGAACCGCGGGGTTGGTTTCACCCTCGGCGAGCGCCTTCAGCATGCGCCGGGCACTGGCACCCAGCAGATCGGAGACCAAGCTCGACAACTTAATGTGCGCTTCTTCCAAAAGAGATTCCAACTGGTTCCGCAACCGTCCCCGCTCGCGCCTCAACTGGTACTTCTTGCGCGTGACCGTCCGCCACAAACGCTGCTCGGCATCAGGCACGAAGCTCAGTGTCAATTCCCGGGCCACCAGCCGCTTCACCAAACGTTCGGCGTCTAGGAAATCCTTCTTGCGACCCCGTCGCCCGCGATTGGACTGTGCGTGGGCCAAATGCAACGTTCCCGACTTACGCCTAGCGCCTTCCTGCTTCTCGCGTATGGGCTTCCAATACCTTTCCAGTGCTTCCCAAACTGGTTTCCAATATTGGGCGGTTGATTCCATGACTACTTCTTC
>DATLKS010000651.1:0-1504 GCA_035538255.1 Terriglobales bacterium | reverse complement strand
ACCCATTCTGGATTGCGATCGCGGTGTAGCGTCCGGGCACGACATCGTGAAGAGTAAAAGTGCCGTCGCTGTCGCTTTGGTCACGGCGGAATAGACTGGCATTATCAGCGACGTCCTGGGGGACGAGCACCACCATAGCCCCAGACCGACCTTTGTCACCGTTCATGACCATGCCATTCACAGTGCCCACACCTTGAGCCGCGCCAATTGTGAGTTCCAGAGGTTGTGATCCGGTAAATTCCACGGTGCGTCCGCTCACGCGTCCTCCGGTCGCTGAGATGCTGCGGATGGCGTATCCCTGAGCATTGAAGAGTGCAATCACGTAGCGTCCCGCGTGCTCCGGCTGGATGGTGAATTCGCCCTGGTCGTCCAGACGAGCGCCAAGGCTGCGGCCAGAGCTAAGGTCGCGGAGCTGCAGGAAGGTATCTGCCGGCGGCCGGTCGCCCTCAAATTTCACCACTCCATGAATATGTTCGAGGCTTTCGCCGGAAGAGGGATCCAGCTCTCCGCTCTGCTGCAGAGTTAAGTTTCGCGTTCGCGTGCTTGTCTGTTTTCCGTCAGCGTGGAAGACGTTCAGCGCGTAATCTCCGGGAGCAATTCCGGACACCTCGATTTCGTTTTGTCCCGAAATGACACTTGGCTGAAAGAAACCGACGGGCTCGCCGAACGCAACCTGCTGAAAATTCGGTTGATCGGGACGCGTACCATCAGGGTTGCTATTGCGAAATGTCAGGTGCAGCGACGGTACAGGAGTAAGGTTGAAGTCGGCGCTGATGCGATCACCCGGACGCAGCAAAATGGCACTGGCACTGTCGGCATCGGTCGTACTCGGATAATAGGTGAGCGGATAAGCCACGTCCAGAGCGGAATCGACTTCTGCCTGCGGTTGTGGCCCCCCTCCGTGACGCGGGACTTGCTGGAGGTATCGCCGGTACCACGGCTGTGCCGAAAGCGCCAGGTAATATGTTCCTGGGCCAAGAGCATCGAAGTGGTACTCGCCGCGATCATCTGTTTGCATTTGCCCTCTCGTCTCGATGGTCCTCCTCCCCAGATCATTGTTTCTGTAAAACAGCATGACGTGGGCTTCGCGAACTGGTTCGTTGTGTTCGTCGAGGACGCGTCCTGAAATTGAACTCTGCGGATGAAGCCGAAAAACAAGATCCGTCGAAATCTTGTCGGCGCCAACGACAATGGCCGTGCTGAAGTTCTCGTGCTGCTCAAACATTTGCGGAGTAAAGCCTCGCCCCTGCGCCATGAGTGCATATTTTCCCGGCAGCAGATTGTGAAACGCGAAGCTTCCGTCGGTGCTTACCTCGGATCGTGCCGTTTGCCCAGGCTGCGCTACCGGGGAGAGCTGCACAAATGCGTTGTGCACCGCTTCTCCCGTGAGGGCATTCACCAGCCTGCCGCTTACTTCGAATTCTCCACGTGGATTGCGAGCCGGCTGCTGTGCTGCCGCCGTCAACACGACCACGAGAATCCAGGACGAGAGTACAAAGCTTTG
>DATLKS010000650.1:0-2063 GCA_035538255.1 Terriglobales bacterium | reverse complement strand
GGCTTTCGCCACTCCCGGCTATTCCAGGAATTTCACTCGTTGTCGCGAACAACTTTGTTCGCAGGCTGAATGTTTCACTTCGCCTGTCCAGTCTGTTTATTGCCGTTTTCTGTAACCAGTACCATCCGAAAACGTGGCTTTCCGGCCATCATCCGGTCGTACGCTTCGCGCGCCTTGGAGAGAGGCATAACTTCGATCATCGCCTCGACGTTTTCGAGCAAAGAAAACGCCACCGTTTCCTGCTCGTCCTGCACGCTACCGGTGGTCGAGCCGGAGATGGAGTGCATGCCAAAAACGAGGGAGCCGGTACTCACTTCCAGGGGATCCGGGGCGATCCCAATCACCAACAGTTTTCCCCTCACGGCAAGCCCGTTCACGAGACCGGACATTGCTTTGCCGCTTGGAGCGGTGGCAAGGATGGCATCGGCTCCGCCAATCGTTCGCAACCTGGCTCCCGCATCTTCCACTCCGCTGTCGATGTATTGGTGCGCGCCGAGTTCTTTTGCGAGCTTCCCCGACTCCGGACCGAGACCAATGGCGATAGTCCTGAACCCCATCCTTCTTGCGTACTGAATCCCGAGGTGTCCGAGTCCGCCAACCCCTTGGATTGCGACGAGGGCACCGGCACGCAAGCCGGCATTTCGCAGGGCGTTGTACGTCGTCACACCTGCACATAGGAGCGGTGCTGCCTTGACATATTCCAGACCGTCCGGAATCGTTACGGTGGCGCGCGCTTCAATCATCATGACTTCTGCGTACCCGCCGTCGATCATGATGCCGGTGAGCACACCGTTAGTGCAGTTGACAAAGTCTCCTCGAAGGCATGAGAGGCAGGTGTCGTCCCATCCACCACAGATCCCAACACCCACCCGCTGACCCACGGAACGGGTCGTAACATTCGAGCCGACGGCGTCGATGCGCCCGATGACTTCGTGCCCAGGTACGCGTGGATAAATAAGGTTAGGCAATGTTCCGTCTACCAGCAGGCTGTCGGTATGGCACACGCCGCAGGCCTCAACCCGAATGCGAACCTGATTAGGACCGGGCTCTTGCAGCGGTCGGCTAACCTCAGTGAAGACCCCAGGCTTGCTGATTTCAATTGCTCTGTATGTTGCGTTCATAGCTCCTCCGTTTGACCCCGATGAAGCACGACTCTAGGTAGGCGCCGATGGCGGTCACTGATGTTGCTCAGAACTTTCGATTTGCGCAGCGCCGCCCTCGCGTGAAACAGACGAGCTTTTGCCGCGCAAACCGAAATGCCCATCTCCGATGCGATTTCTTCGACTGAACGGCCCTGCAACGTATGTATTTCCAAAGCACGGCGAATACTGGGACGAAGCCGCGCAACTGCGCCACGAAGGAGTTTCAATCGCTCTTGTTCCGCGTATTGCTGCTCCGGATCTGGCGCGGAGTCCGCCACTTCCCATGGCGATTCGCTCTCGCAGTCTTTTGCGTGCGTAACTTCGTGGGAATTGCGCTTCTTGCGAAGCAGCATCAATGCTGAGTTGATACCAATGCGCGTCAACCACGTGGAAAACGCTGATCGGCCGTCGAACGTTTGAATGTGCAGGAATGCTCTAAGGAAAGCATCATGGACCGCGTCTTCCGCGTCCTCATAGTTCCGAGTTATCCGGCGGACCGTGCATAAAATTTTGCCCGCATAGGCGCGGTACAGGAGGTCGAAGGCTGCCGTTTCGCCGCGCTTTGCTGCCACAAGCAAACCGGCTTGGTTCTTTTCGGCAAATCGATGCCCATCCGAGCCCGTAACGAGAACGCTGTGTCCTGACGTGTCCATCGCCCTATTTCAACTCGCCATCCTCGCCTTCCAAAGAAATCCGGCCCTTTTTGCGCTTGTCGCCGGGCGTCCTTCGCGGGCGTTCCCGCGACATCCACTCGCTGATGTAGGGCGAGCAGTGCACCACGGATATCCCTCTCGCCTCACATCTGTTGAGAAAGCGAACGCCCTCGACATCCGTCAGATTTACTTCCTCCTAATCCAAAACCGCCAATGCTCCGCATTTCCCTAATTCGGATTTGACCTGATCCAGATGTTCAGATCGCAG
>DATLKS010000649.1:0-6595 GCA_035538255.1 Terriglobales bacterium | reverse complement strand
GCCGATCAGGATCTTTTTTGTCTGGGAAGAGAGATGGAAATCAAAGCGATCGAGCAGGTCCACGGAACACCTCCGGACTAACTAGCTGGCGATGGCTGACTGCGTGGTCGAAGCAGGCTCTACTCTAATGCGGAGCCGACTTCCGAGCTGGAGAAACGTCTCGAACCATTCTGGGGGTACGCCGGTTTCTTTGAGCAGCTCCGGATAAGCGGTACGAGACATTTGGTAATAGACATTCTCGACCTTCCAAAGGTTTACCGCAAACGGAAGCTCCGCGATCACATCGAGCAGAGAGAGAATTTTTCGCAACAACCCGAGATTTTGCGGGCGCCGCTGCAACTGCAGCATGAGCCCGTTCAGTTTCCGCCCCATCACATAGCTGAGACCGGCGGAGTCGAGCTGCACACCCTCTTCCCGAGCCTGACTCAGCAAATTTCTTACCTCATTCAAATTCAGAAAGTCCTGGCGGAATTCTCGCCGTAACGAGGCGTTAATTACGAACTCTGCTGCGATAGCTAACGCCTTGGGACGCGGATAGCTCACATCTGCGAGAAACTTCATCAACGGCGCATGATGTTCATAAATGGCACGGAGACTGCTTTCTGCTTCCCTCAGCGTGGACTCGAGAATGTGATCCATAATGCGCCGTTGCTCATCGCGGAACAGAGACTTGAGTGAGTAAGTGGCGCCGCCGAAGTGTTGATCGAGAGTGCGGATTACCGCGGGAATGTCCCTGCCCGAAAACGCTCGCTGAAGCTCCTCGACCGTTTTGGTGTACGGCTCCTCGCCCCCATACTTGCGCACCCCTGCATTTAAGGAATGATCGCCCATGTGCAGCACCGCGAATGTATAGTTCTCACACTCCTGTGTAATGCGCGAGCATACTCCGGCCCTGCCTACTGCGAGCTGCGTCTTGCCAGAGGCAAAGGTTCGATAGTCGGAGGGATCGATCGTGTAACAGTATTTTGCCGCCCCAGTCTCGAACAGTGAGCTGATGGCGTAGTGGGCTGCTACCTGTTCCAGACCCACGATCGAGGGTTTCACCCACTTGCGATAAATCTGTGCTCCGTCCTGATGCTCAGGCAAATTGCTCTTGGCCTGCTGCAGACGGTCCAGGAATCCCGCCTCGAGCGCCTCTCCTTCCGCCTGTCCTAAATGTTTGTGCGCAAGCTGAATCACACGGCCAGCATAAGCAATGACTTGTACGGTCTCGATCCCCGAAATCTCGTCAAAGAACCATCCGCAGCTCGTGTACATCAGCATTGCGTGTCGCTGCATCTCCAGCAGCTCCAGCGCGGCTACGCGCTCTTCGCGCGAAAGCTCCTGCGATGCATTGGCGGCAAAGAAGCGGTCGAGACTCTCGGACGAGCGATCAACGATAAGGCCAATGTATTCGTTCCGGGCCTTCCAGACGTCCTGAAACAGCTCTGACCCACGCCGTTCAAACAGCGGTGCGACCGAGCCGCGCAGCCAGTCGAGGGATTCGCGCAGAGGACCGCGCCAGTTCTGGTTCCAGTCGTTACGTCCTCCGGAATTGCAGCCGCAGTCTTCACGCCAACGTCCTACGCCGTGAGAACAACTCCAGGCGCTGTTTTCGATGATCTGCGCCTCATGCTGTGGCGGATGCTTCTCCAGATACTCTCCGTAATTTGTAAGCTGCGCGATGCCTTTGTCTTCGATGTACTTGAGCGCATAGGCCAATGCCATGTCGCCATGTGCATGGTGATGTCCGTAGCTCTCTCCGTCAGTTGCGATGTGCATGAGCTGCGGCCAATCTCGCGCATCGGAGAATCCGCCGGCCAACCGCTGGGCAAACTGTTCGCCGCTGTTCAGCAGACGCTCAAAAGCCACGGCCTGGGATATCGGGCCGTCGTAGAAGAAAACGGTTATGCTGCGCCCTTCGCGCAAACGGACCAGGTAAGGACGGCTAGGATCGATCTTCCCGCCCGTGGCATCGCGATAAGCACGCACTCCAATGCGCCGAAAGCGCCACGCCTGGTAAGGAGAAAGGATCGTGAACTTAATCCCTAGCTGCGCCATCGTGTCGAGGGTCTGGAGTTCAACAGCGGTTTCCGGCAGCCACATGCCTTCCGGCATACGATGGAAGCGCGACTCGAAATCGCGAATTCCCCAGTAGATCTGCGTATAGCGATCGGGATTGTTCGCCAGCGGCAGGATCATGTGGTTATAAGCCTGCGCAATCGCTGATCCGTGCCCCGAAAATCGCTCCTGGCTCAGGCGATCAGCTTCGAGGATCGCGCGATAGACTTCCGGCTCTTGCGTCTCCATCCAGGAGAGCAAAGTTGGCCCAAAATTGAAGCTGATCTTCGCATAGTTGTTCGTGATGGCAGCGATGTAACCTTCGCCGTCCAGAATGCGACAAGCGGCGTTCGGAGCGTAGCACTCGTTGGTGATGCGCTGGTTCCAGTCGTGGAAGGGGTAGGCTGAATCCTGGACTTCAACCGTTTCAAGCCACGGGTTCTCGCGCGGTGGCTGATAAAAGTGCGCGTGAATGCAGATATAACGTTCCATGCAGGAAGTGGCGGCAAACTGCAGCTAGAACCCAGCAACTTAGATGCGGAAAATCCGCCTGGATACTGGCTCAGATAACTTATTTCATGATTACAAACCGGGGAGAGTGCGTCCGGGGTGAATCGACTATTCACTCATAGCGCAGCGCCTCTATAGGATCCAAGTTCGCGGCCTTCCATGCCGGATAAATACCAAATAACAGCCCAATGGAGCAGGAAACGGAGAAAGCAGCAACCGTCCAAAAGACCGACATGCTAGCGGGCAGCGATTGGAAGGCTGCGCGAATCGACCATGTGATCAGGCCTCCAATAACGATCCCGATTATGCCTCCAATCGCGCACAGCGTGATCGCCTCCAGAGTGAACTGGAACAGAATGTTGCGCTTGGTAGCGCCAATGGCCTTGCGCACGCCGATCTCGCGCGTGCGTTCAGTTACTGAGACCAGCATTATGTTCATCACACCTACGCCGCCCACCATCAAGCCGACGCTTGAGACGGCAAACATGAAGACGAAGATTCCGCCAGTAAGCTGGTTCCAGAGATCGGAAAGAGCGTCAGGAGTGAAGATGGCAAAATTGTCCGGCTGGTTGAACTTCACGTGACGGCGTCGCCGCAGCGTGTCGCGAATCTCGTCCTTCACCGCTTCGATGCTGGCCTGTGAATCCGCTTTTACGCTGACCCAGTGATCCTTCAATTCCGGATGCATGGTCTTGAATGTCTGTAAAGGGAACCAAATTATGTTGTCCTCGGGATTCTTGCCTCCACCGATTCCCGATTTGCGCTTGTCCGCCACGCCTACAACCGTGAACATCTCGCCTTCGATGTTTAGCTCTTTGCCTATAGCCGACTCGTCGCCAAATAGCTCTTCGGCAGTATCATGGCCCAGGGTTATAACCTTCGCGCGCCGCTCGTCTTCTTCTGGCACAAAGAATCGCCCTTCTTTTAATGCCAGGTCGTAAACCTCTTTCCAGTCTGCAGAATCTCCTTCAAGGATCGTGTTGGAGACTTTACGGCCCTTGTACTTGACGGAGTAGAGTCCGGCCCCGAACATCGGGTTTACGTAGCGCACTCCGGCAGCCGCGGCAACAACGTGGGGAAGTCCTTTCAGAGCCAGAGCATCTTCGAGCGAGAGCTCTTTTCTGTTCAGCAACTCTGGATTGCGCCGCCCAAACTGAAACACGTCAAAGCGGTAGACCCAAACAACGTTTGAGCCGAACTCCGCAACCTGCTCCTGAATCTTTGAGTTCAAGCCTCGCACTACGGAGGAGATCGCGATCACCGTCATCACGCCGATGACAATCCCGAGCACAGTCAAGCCGGAGCGCAGCTTGTTCTTGACAATGGTGTCGAGCGCCATCTGAATGGTTTCGACATGATCGTTTCTGGCCATCGCTACAACTCCGACCTCAACGCTACGATGGGATCCAGCATGGCTGCCTTTCTCGCGGGATAGACGCCAAAGAAAATTCCCACGCTGGCGGACACGGCCAAAGCCGCAATGACAGCCCAAAGCGCGATCGAGGATGGCATGCCGATAAGCAGTGTCACGGTTTTCGCCACGAAGATCCCGCCGGCAATGCCGATGATCCCGCCGACCACTGCCATTGTGCCGGACTCGATCAGGAATTGGCTAAGTACGTCGCGGCGTTTTGCCCCCAGGGCCTTGCGAATACCAATCTCTCGTGTCCGCTCGGTAACGGAGACCAGCATGATGTTCATAATCACAATGCCGCCAACAAGCAACGAGATCGAGGCAATCGCGATCGTAACTAAGAAGAAGTTCTGACTGATACTTGCCCACAAACTGATGAAGCTGTCGTTGGTCTCGATTTCAAAGCTATCTGGAGCAGCAGCAGCATCGTGACGTCTGGTGCGAAGAATGACTCGCACCTGGTCCATCGCGTTAGTAAGCGGAGTGCCAACATCGAAAGCTTTGCCCCAGATGCGAACACTATTCGTGTGTGCCCCGTACTTCCGGATGGAGGTTGTCGCAGGCATCATCACCCAGTTGTCGCGGCTCTGGCCTAGAGTTTTCCCTTCTTTCTTGCCAACGCCAACGATGGCGTATGTATCGCCGTCTATCCGGATTTCTTTCCCGATGGGATCGGCGGCCCCGACCAGATTGTCGAGAATGTCGTGTCCGATCACGACTGCCTGGGATGCTGCCCGCTCGTCCACCTCGTTAATGTTGCGCCCGTTGATGACATCTAGGTCGTAGATGCGCCCCATCGATGGAGTCCAGCCGCGAACCTGAGTGTCGGAACTCGACTCCTGCGAGAACTTCACGATTCCATTGAATTTGTACAGCGATGCTCCGACGACCTTGCATTCCGTGCATTGGTCGCGAACAGCTTCGTAGTCGTCTAGCTGGAAATTCTTGCGCTTCTGCCCAGCCATGTAATCGTCGAAGTTAGTAATGACGTTTTTCTGCTTGTTGACGATGAAGACGTCGGCACCCAGATTGAAGACCTTCTCCGCGACGTAACCATTGATTCCATTCACGAATGTGACCACGGCGATCACAGAAGACACACCGATCACCACTCCGAGCAACGTAAGCACAGAACGTAGCTTGTTCGCCCAGAGTGACTGCAGGGCGATGCGCATGGCTTCAGCAATGTTCATCAGAGGACGGGAAGGTACTGAGCTAAGTCTACGGGATTCTCGGGGGATTTGTTTCAAAGAAGCTGCCAGCGTTCAGCCAGAAAAACGTGAATGTTGGCCCTCGCCCGGACTTTGCGTGTGGATTCCAAGTCGTTGGAGTCCTCCCAAAAACGCCAAACCCACCCATTATCGATGGGTGGGTTGGACGCATTACTTGAGCTGCCTTAAGCCGCTTTTCCGGCTGCAATTTTGTGGACAGTCGAGCTCTCCAAATCATAAGTTTCGACCGTCGGCTCGCTCTCCAGGTGACCGCGAATGAGATTCGTCACGTTCTGGAACTGCTGGTTGTCATAGCGCTGCGCATCTTCTTTTGTCTTCCAGAGGCTTAGGGCCAGCACGCGATCAGGATTATTGTTCGAAACCAGTGTGATCTCATCCATAAATCCGGTCTGGTTCCGAAGGATTGGCAGGATTTTGTCGCGAATGATGCTGCAAACCTCCCTGCTCTTGCCTGTCTTGGTGGATACTTCAACGACTCGAGTGAACATTGGAAGCGCTCCTTTCGTGGGTTGAGGGTGAAAGGGAACTTTCGCCCAGGTGCAGAATGCACAGGCGAAAAGCTTCTTGAAGTGCGCATTAAAGCTACGCCCGCTGGCAGAATCCAGTCAACGCCCGAAAACGAGGCGCAGAACCTTAGCTGATAGCTAACAGCCTATAATAGAAACAGAGGCAAGTGGACCAGACGGTCGCCCCGGCTTGCCGGGGAGGAAAGTCCGAACTCCGCAGAGCAGTGTGCCGGATAACGTCCGGGATTCCAGCGTCAAGGCTGGAAGACGGCCAGTGCCACAGAAAACATACCGCCCTCCGCCTCGGCGGGGAGGTAAGGGTGAAAAGGTGCGGTAAGAGCGCACCGCCTGAGCAGTAATGTTCAGGGCACGGTAAACCCCACACGGAGCAAGACCAAATAGGAAGGGAGTCCGCCTCGGCGGACACGTACCGGCTCGGCGCGTCAGAACCTTCGGGTAGGTCGCACGAGCACGGCAGCAATGCCGCGCCTAGAGGAATGATCGTCGTCCGCCTGAGGCGGATACAGAATTCGGCTTACAGGTCCACTAGCCTTTCTCCAGAACTCGGACGAAGACTTCGATCTTTTCCGGTTTCAAATTTGCTTCGCGACCATCAACCCCGTGCGGGCGTGTTCTCCCAGAAAACGGAGAATGTCTATGGCTATCGCGATGCCTGCGATCAGGATGATCCAGGCAATGAGCCAGAGGTAAGGGTGATTCCAAAACCAAGTGGGTTTCATCGCAGCCAGAAATTATCTGGCCAGCGCCGTCGTTCCCGCGTAAATCGAAAAAGAGTGCTCTGCCCCACTTTCGAAGTCTGACACTTCAACCGATGTTTAGCGGCGAGCTCAGCAGCCGAGAACGCCGGTGCTTGGTTTGGATTGTCGCGGCTG
>DATLKS010000648.1:0-2515 GCA_035538255.1 Terriglobales bacterium | reverse complement strand
TTGGCCAAATCTTCGATCGCTCGAACTTACGGCTGGCCACCCTGCCCGAGACGATTACACACCCAACATGCGTTTCCGAGCTCATGCGGAACCTCGAATTATATTGGGGTAATTTCGCGTTGTTCTTTGCCTCAAGAGAAGAGGCCGCAGTATATCGCGATCCATCGGGCTCAGTTCCCGTCTATCACTGCCATGATCGAGGCGCAGGAATTTTCGTTTCTAACGCGGCCTTCGCTGCGCAATTGGGCGTGCTTGATCATCTTGGTCTTGACGAAAGATTTGTCACTCACTGGTTGCAATACCCTTTTCTGCGAACGCGGCGGACGGGTCTTGAGCGGACGACAGAGCTGCTACCCGGAATGCTGCTCACGCGTCGTGATCCCAATTCATGGGTCGAGGTTAGGGCCTGGCATCCTTCTGACTTCGTCGGGCGCGGACAGGAGATCTCAGACCCAAAGAAAGCCTCGATTCAGCTTCGCGAAACGGCGCTGTCGGTGGTGTCGAAACAGTCAGCCCCGCGTAACGTCGTTCTGCGTTTGTCTGGAGGGCTCGATTCCTCGATCATTTCGGCCTGCCTCGCCCATGGCGAACTGGATTTTACCTGTGTAAACTTCGTGACCCGTTCGCGTGACGGTGATGAGCGAGAATATGCTCGCGCTGTCGCAGCTAGCTTCAACGTCAAGCTGGTAGAAATTGGCGAGCCCGAGATTTGTAACCTCAAGGCTCCCGCGAAGCTCGAATTTCAACCGACAATCAATCCGTTGCTAGCTCCATTCGAACACGCAATCGCGCAATCTACCGCTGGGCTTGGCGCGTCGCTGCTGATCGACGGCGGCGGAGGCGACAACCTCTTTTGTTCTATCACCAGCGCAGCACCGGTTGTTGACGCATTGTTGCGCGGCGGACCTCGCGAAACCGCAGTGGCAGTCTTGGATATAGCGGCTCGCGCTAATTGTACGATCTGGGAAGTATTGGGAGCAGCGACTAAGCGATCGGTAAGGCATCGCCCGGCGTGGAAAGAGGATCGATCGTTCTTGGCCTCCAATGCGCTGCTGCAAAAACCCGAAATTCATCCGTGGCTTGAACACCTGCGCGTTCCTCCGGGAAAGCGAGAGCATGTCGAAGCACTCGTTCACATCCAGCATTTCCTCGATCGCAGCGAATTGACGACGCCCCTGCTCCATCCGCTTCTCGCACAACCCTTGCTTGAACTTTGCCTCCGCATTCCATCCTGGCTTTGGATGCGGGGCGGCCGCGACCGCGCAATCGCGAGGGAAGCGTTCAACGGACTCCTCCCCCCATCCGTACTCCAGCGCCGAATGAAGGGCAGCCTGCAAGGCATGCTACATCGTTCCTTCTTGCGGCTGAGAGAGGAGATGAGAGAGCTCCTTATTGAAGGTGAGCTCGCGCGGACCGGAATTCTCGATTTGCAGTCACTGAATGCGGGTCTGAGCCGAGGAGCCTGCACCACAGATGAAGTGCAACTGCGGATCAGTGAGATGGTTGCACTGGAGTTTTGGCTTCGGAAGTGGCGCTCGGTGCCAGCGGCCTCCATCGATTCCTGAGTTTGTCCCAGCGGCGATATTGATCAGCCTTGGCCGGATTGGAATCGCGAGCATCCTCTATCCAATAACGAAACCAGTCGAGGTTGCGTTCGTATGCCGCCAGCCGGTGCCGCGGTTGGATCTTGATATGAGCTTCGTCTGGAAAGGCGTACAGCTCGGTCGGCGTGCCTTCCTGGTAAAGGCGAGAATAAAGCTCTGCAATATTCCTCGATTCCTGTTCCGGCAATTGGAGCAGTACTGGAATTCGGATCTTGTCCGCATTGAGCGCCGGCGAAACTATTTGCCATCGGGCAGGAGTTTCCTCAGGCGAGCCCAAACCCCAGACTCGACGTCGGGTGGCGGGAATATCGCTGCCTGGCATGGTACCAAGCCAGTAATCGGATGGCTCCAACTGCCCTGAACTGATCGACAGTACTGCAAGCAGATGCGAATGCGCCGCAACCCACAGAGCGACTTCGCTCCCGAAGCTCAATCCTCCCATGGCTATCTTTGAGCGATCGATAATGCCGTCATTTGAAAGCTTGTCGACAAGGGTTCGGACGACCTTCAGGGCGACTTCATAATTTCGAACACCCTCCTGTGGTCCGGGCAATGCGACCGAGTTGACGCAGGCAACGGCGTAGCCAGCTTCGAGCAATTGCGGGATCGGCCATTCGTCACCGGTGCCGCCACGAAGGAATCCATCGCAGGTATAGTAGTTGATATAGAGCGGTACTGGAGCATGCGGTGACTGAGACGGCAGAATGAGCACGCCGCCTGCTTCGAGGCCATCACCTATATTCCAGCGAAGGAACCTTATCCGAGGATGATACGCGCTCCTCAACTGGGAATTCGGATCGAACAAAACTTTCCGCTTGCCGGAAGTAAGGTCGATACTCTCCAGGCTGGGTGGCGAAGCTGGCCCGGCGGCGACACAGACAGCAGCCGAGGCGGAAACGGCGCACGGATAG
>DATLKS010000647.1:0-5436 GCA_035538255.1 Terriglobales bacterium | reverse complement strand
ATGGAAGTTGCTCTTGTTGGCTCGCGCCATCAGTTCTGCGCGACAATAGCGGGATGAAGCTCCATGTTCAGTGCTATTCAGGTGCCCAAGCGGACGAACGGCCAGTCCGCTTTCGACTGGATGATCGCGAATATCTCGTAGAGGAAATATTGGACCAGTGGTACGGTCAAGAACACATCTTCTTCAAGCTTCGTGCCGACGATAGCAACTTCTACATTCTCCGCCATCGCACTTCTTTACCTAACGCAGAATGGGAGCTCGTTTCATTCCGGGAGAGCAGACCTGCCTAGCTGCTGAGGTTCGTAGCTCGCCGAAAAAACTTGCATCTTGATAACTTCCGAGTTGCCGACCCTCCATGTACGTCTTTGTCAAGAGGAAACACACGATGCCTCCGGCGCGCTCGGAGAGCGCGCATTGCGTGGATCAGGATCCTTCACTGCGCATGAGTGCCTCTCGGCTGGTGGTCCCCGCATCCCTGCAGGACCGGACATCCATTTGCTGTCTCAGGCCCGAAGAGCCGTCACAGATGATTGAGTTTGTGTTCTCTGCCAGTCCCGAAACAATCCTAGGGGCCTCGGGATGTAATCCCTCGCTCAGTCGGCAATCGGCGGGACCTGGCAGCCTGCGCGTTCGTGAATCCCGATGTTTGTGCTTTCCCTATGAGGGAAGGTTTTTACACTGCGATAGTGCGGCTGAAGTCCTCGGCAGGCACGAAGTCCTGCCGTCTGCGCTCGATGGCGAGCATGTAGCAGACCATCTTCCTGGCAACCGCCAACGTGGCGCGGTTCCGATTTCCCTTTTCCAGTTCTCTCGCGTGGGTCAGTGCCAGTTCGGGAGACTCGCTGGGCGTCAGCTTGGCAGCCTGGATCAGTACTCGTTGGATATGCTTGTTCCTCTGCTTGGAAATCGGCATCCGCATCACCTTCTCGGCTGAGCTCTTCTCGTCGCCGCACAAGCCGCAGTAGCTGATAGCCTGCTTGATCGATGAGAACCGTGTGTAATCGCCAATCTCCAGAGCCCACGTCAGTGCTGTGATCGGACCCACGCCCGGAACAGTTCTCAGCCGGCGTAGCCGCTCTTTCAGTACCGGATCTCGCTGCCGTGAACTGACCAGGGCGTAATCGAGCTTCTGCGATCGGCGGATCATGTCCCGGCTCAGCTTCAGCAAAGGCCGTATGCTCTCGTGCACTTCTTCATTGCTCGTCATGAGCTCGGCGAAGTAGCCCAGCTTGTGCAGTCGCTGCTGGTTGTAGCTGACACCGGTCTCCATCAGCAGAACCTCTTATTTGATGAATATCGGGGAAGAAGTGTGCTCAGAAGTGGCATCGCAGATTGCAGATTCCCTTGGCTCTGCCAGTAAGTTCAGGGCTTTTATCCTTGAATACTTGCCTCCAGCACCATCCAAACGTCCTCCAGAGTGGTGCCAGCATCCGTGGAATGTTATCGACTTGCGCAAGACACTTGCAGTGATTTACCGATACAGATCCAATGCTCTGCACGACGGTATGCCTTTTCCCGCACCTATGTGTGAAGCCCCGTACCGACCGCTGGAATTCGAAGCTCCGGCAGAGAGGCCCTTTTTTCACAGTGCGGCTGGAGGCGGGACATGGCTTGAAAAGGACACGCCAATGCTGCTTCACACATTTGAATATATAGCTAGAAATGTGCTGATCAATTGGTCTTCACAAACTTCTCGTGGGTCACAAGATATTTAAGACATGAGTGAGCAGACTGAGTCATGCCCAAACCTTATGTCCTATCGGAGCGAGAGAACAACTGGTCAGGATTTTTGTACGACGAAGATATTCAATCTGGCATCGTTGATCGATTCTTGCAACCAGGCATTAATGCTCAAAGGCGAACACCGTCCTTGGCCGGCGAGCGTTCTTCATCCCGCCGGGCGCCACCAAAAGCGGCGTCGAAACCGCCCTCCCGGAGAGCGTCAAGGAGCGATTGTGTCTTGAGCAGCTCGCAGCAACGCTGATGGAACAAAAAAGCCGTTGACTTAATTACTAGCGCTGGTTTTCACGTATTGCTGCTGGACGTTTCCGCAGAGGCCGCAAGCGAAGTTGTCTTTGAAGGCGACCTATGCCGCTTTCTCGGAATTGATGCTGAATGAACCGGAGACACGAATCTCCATTGAAGTTCAAGGCAAGCGTATTGCCCCAATTCCGCAACACAACGCACCGGGATAGATTCACTGCGGTTTATGTTCCAAGGTGGAACGGCTCGACTCGCGCATTGGAACAGCAAAGGGCAAAAGGAACAGCAAAAGAAAAAAATATCTGCTATGAAACGAAGGTTCAGCTAGTCATCGCCATATTGCACGCTTCGAGTATGTCCCGATTGTTTTGAATCTGATAGACATTCCATTGAGTTTGTTCCATAGGGGAGAGCCCAAAGCCCTCGTGTGCAATATCGGTTTGTGGATTTGTATGCGTCGGTTGCTGAGTACTTGGAAGCCGTGGTCACGATGCTCAAAAACGCCTCTGCATCGACAGCAACTCAGGTTTGTCACAGGGCAACTCTTCCAGACAGGCTGGCCAAAGTTTCGGCCAGTACCGCCGCTCCACGAGCGATATCTTCGATGGACGAATACTCGTCCGGACGATGACTGTAGCCGTTGCGGCATGGAATAAACAACATGGCAACCGGCGCGATGCGCGACATAAAAAGCGAATCGTGATAAGCGCGGCTAATCATCTTCAGGTATTTCTCGCCATGCTTGTTGCACGATGCCGCCAGGGCATCGATAACTTCGGACGTGCATTCCGCCGGAGCGTCGGCGTTCAGCAGCTCAAGTTTGATGGACATGCCTCTGCGCGCCGAGATTTGCTGGGCCGCACTCTCGATTCCATGAATAATCTGATCTCTTCTGCCAATATCCGTATCGCGTGCGACGACACTAATGCGCACTTCAGCGGGAATACTGTTGATTGCGCCGGGAAAGACTTCGCAAATTCCGACGGTTGCTACAGTGTCGCTGGAGCCGCTCGTTCTTGCCAGATTCTCAATCGCCAGGATCAGCTCCGACGCTGCGCACAGGGCATCGCGACGCTCGGGCATCAATACTGCTCCGGCATGTCCACCGTTGCCTTCGATCAAAATGCGCGCGCTCGCTGGAGCCGCAATTTTGGTAACGATTCCAAGGGGCACCCGTTCCTGTTCCAGCACCGGCCCCTGCTCGATGTGCAGCTCCACGAATGCCTTGTAATAGCCACTCGCCAGTGGGATGGCTTCAAGCTCCCCGGTAAATCCCGCGTTGCGGCGTACTTGCTCCAGCGATTCCCCATTCTTATCTGTAAGTCTTTTGGCAGCGGCGGGCGAGAGTACAGCCGAAAGTAGCCGGCTTCCCAGGCATCCGATGCCAAAGCGCGTGGGCTCCTCCGAGGTAAATACCAGGAGCTCGATGGAGTTGGCGGGCTTGAATCCGGCACGCTGCAACGCGCGGATCGCCTCGAGCCCGCCAATTACGCCTACAACACCGTCATACTTTCCCGCATTGGGAATAGCATCGATGTGTGACCCAGTGCCGACCGCCGGTACCAATGGATTCGAACCTCGCCAGCGCGCGAAGGTGTTTCCGACCGCATCCTGCCGCACTTCGAGTCCGGCGGCCTCGCAGCGCTGGATTAGCCATGCGCGAGCACGCATGTCTGCCTCGGTGAACACAATTCTTGTTACTGCGGGTGGTTCCGCTTCCGAGATCCGCGCGAGGGTTTCGATCTCCTCCAGCAGGCGCGTGGAATCGATTTCCAGATTCATCGCGCTTTTGTTCCCAAAGGATGCCGATTCCAGTCTTTGTAGATGAGATACTTCGCAGGCACATTTCCGATCGCGCCGAACCACTGCGGACACCACGGCGCCATCCAGATAAAATCTCCAGCCCTCACCGGGTACCAGGAGTCAGAAAGCCTGTAAATTCCGCCGCCTTCCAGCATCAGCAACCCGTGCTCCATCACGTGCATTTCAACCATGGTGAGCGCCGCGCCGGGTTGGTACACCATGGTGTTCACCGCAAAATCGAAAGCAGGATTGTCAGGAAGCAGGCATTTCACCTGCAGATTCGGATCGCCTCCCAGTGGCGCGGACGCGACCGAATCTTCGGATGAGACGATCCACTCCGGCGACTTGACCGATTCGAGTGGCCGATAGATTTTTTCGATCACTGCAACTCGACTGGCAGTCGCGGCCGCGACGTTGTGCGCCGTGCCTTCGGGCAGGAACGCAAAACCAAGGGAATCAAGCCTCGATTTCCTATTCGCAGTCTCGACCGTGATCGTTCCTTCGAGCACGTACATAAAACGTTGCCCGTGCGGCGTGCCCAATTCTCCGCCGGATTCCAATTCAGCTGTGTACTGCGTGAACGCTGCCCCCAGGGCCGGTCCGGCATGAAGCACGGCCGTGCAACGCTTCATTCCCGGTAAGGGAGCGCGTACGAAGGTATCCGGCGTTAGAAGAGCGTAATCCGCTCTCCGGGCGCTGCGGGTATGACCCAGATTATGCACGCTTGATCTTATGCCTTTGCAGAATAGCTGCTGACGCTAGCACGTCAAGGAGATTCAATCCGGCTTCAAGCGCCTTCTCTACGTCTTTGAAGTTCACGGTTTCGTTCGGGTGATGGCTGATGCCTTCAGGCGTGCGCACGAACATCATTGCGGTTGGGATTTGCTCTGCCAGAACCATAGCATCATGGCCAGCGCCGCTCACCATGCGATGCGGCTTGCATCCCGCTCTTCGAATGGCTTCTTCCATGCAGTCAAGGAACACAGAGTTCATCGCCACCGGGGGCTGGTTCAGCAGCGTACGATGGCGCATCGACAATTGTCTGCGGACGGCAAGTTCCGCTCCCATTCGAATGAGGTTATCGACGGCTGCAAGACGGACCGCATCGACGGCATGACGAACATCCAGCGTAAGCTGCGCTTGTCCCGGTATCACATTCGCCGTGCCCGGTTTCGCGTTCACCGCGCCGACGGTTGCCACCAATCCCGCCACACAGTTCCCCTCCCGCTCGACCGTGGTGATCCACTCCGCAGCGCCAGCCAATGCATCTTGACGAAGGTGCATTGGAGTCGTGCCCGCATGGTTCTCTCGTCCAATGAAGGTCACTTCGTGCCTGCTCTGCCCGACGATTGCCTCGACTGCGGCCAAGGGAAGACCAAGATCATCCAGCACGGGTCCTTGCTCTATGTGGAACTCGATATATCCCAGGACATCCTCTTTCAAGCAAGCATCAGCGATTTCGCCGGGGTTCAATCCGAAGTCTTGAATGGCAGCGCGTACGCTGAGTCCGTGCCTGTCCTTTCTCTCAAGTAACTCCTGATCGACTTTTCCCACCAGTGCACGACTGCCGATAAACGGCGTTCCGAAGCGCACCCCTTCTTCTTCGGAAAAGCCTACGACCTCGATTGCAAAAGGAAACCGCTCCCCTTG
>DATLKS010000646.1:0-1581 GCA_035538255.1 Terriglobales bacterium | reverse complement strand
CGGAATCGGCAGCGACGGCGGCGGCTCGATTCGCGTCCCAGCGCACTTCAGCGGGATTTGCGGTCTGAAGCCTACGCCTGGACGCATTCCCATTGCGGGACACTGGCCGGAGAGCGGCGGCCCCTTCGCGCTGCTGGGCGTCGTGGGCCCAATGGCGCGCAGCGTAGAAGACCTCGAACTCCTGTTTCGCGTCGTTGCCGGCTTCGATGGTGGCGATCCGATGGCAGCTCCGATCACGCTTCGAGAAATTGCTCAAGAAGAGCTGAAGAGTGTCGCAATCGGATACTTTGAGGAGCACCCGGACGTACCTGTAACTCGAGAGACACGTGCAGTCGTCCAGAAGGCGGCATTCGCTCTGCGCGATTCCGGATTCCGAGTTGAGGCGTTTCTGCCCGATGTGCTGAGAGAGGCGCGGAAGCATTGGTGGACCCTCTTCGTCCGGCTCGCCGCCGAGCTGCTCACACCAGAGTTCAAAGGACGAGAATCGGAGTTGAGCACAATCCTCCGTTACTCCGACCGGCCCCCGACAAAAGAAGATCTGCTAACTGCCTGGTTTAAGCGCGACGAACTGCGCCTCCGCCTGATCCAACAGATGTCCAGCGTTCCCATTTTGATCTGCCCAGTGTGCTCCGTTCCGGCGTTTCGTCACGACGAACGCGAATGGAATGTAAATGGGAAGCGCGTCTCCTACATGGACGCGATGAGCTACACGCAATGGTTCAATCTGCTGGGGAACCCAGCGGTGGTACTGCCTGTCGGAAGGTCCCCACAAGGACTGCCCGTAGGAGTGCAAATCGTCGGGCAGCCAAACGCAGAGGAACTGGTCTTGATCGTCGCGAGGGTTCTGGAGCAGGCCATGGACCTTAGTCGGCGGGCGCCCGTGTCTCTGGACAGCACCGTCGCTGCGGTTTGAGGCGCTTGAGACTGAAAGCTGTTGACGGTTCAGTCCAAACCGAGTCTAAGCACACGCAAGCGTTTAGAAACGCCTGCGCCCAGCATTGGGAGTGCGGTTCGGAGAGGTCCATGTTGAGTTCGATTGATGCGGCGATGCAGGCACTGCGGTATTCGCTGCGGCAATTGCGCAAGACGCCCGGATTCACTGCTGTCGTCGTAGTTACGTTAGCTCTGGGAATCGGCGCAAACACCGCCGTGTTTAGCGTAATGGACGCAGTGCTGTTGCGGGCCTTGCCAGTCCGCGATCCGCAACAGCTTTTTTACCTGCATACTTCAGATTTTCCCGGAGGACAGACCGGATACGGCGACACCTCAATGCGTATGCAGGTGTATGAAGCATTGCGGCAGGAGAAGCGTGTCTTCTCCGATTTGATGGCTTGGGTTCCTCTTTCCACCAGTGGTAGCGTTCCAGCACGTTATGGCTCCGAGCCTGAAGAGATAAAGGCCGATATGGTGAGCGGTAATTTCTTTTCGGGATTGGGAGTAGCAGCCACGCGGGGGCGCGTCCTCGATCCCTCCGACGAAGAAAAGCACGCTCAGGTCGCGATGCTGAACTATGACTATTGGACACGGCGCTTTGCCCGCGACCCTTCGGTGCTGGGGCAAACACTTTTCATCAAGGGAGTG
>DATLKS010000645.1:0-1778 GCA_035538255.1 Terriglobales bacterium | reverse complement strand
AAGCCCGCTGCATTGCGTTTGGCGGAAGGTTGGTAGACGAAGCGATCGGGCAAGAGGTGCTGCGCGTGGTGCAACCTGCGGCGGTGGAAGCGGCAGTTTTGGCGAGCGAAGAAGAAGCTCGCAGGCAAGACGACGTCTTACAAGCCTTGCGACGAGATCTCGAAGCAGCCCGATATTCAGCGAGTCGTGCACAGAAACAATACGATGCGGCAGATCCGGAAAACCGCTTGGTGGCGGACGAACTGGAACGTCGCTGGAACCAGGCCTTGCAGCGAGTGCGAGAGGTCGAGCTTCGTATCGAGCAGCATGTCCATCGCCACGGGAATCTTACCGCCGCACCCACACGGGAACAGTTTGAGGATTTGGCAGGCGAACCGGAGGCAGTGTGGAGCTGTTCACCGACAGATGTTCGTTTGAAGAAACGCATCCTGCGAACTTTGCTCCACGAGATCGCTGTGGATGTGGATGCCGATGCCGGCGAGATCATTCTCGCTTTGCATTAGAAGGGAGGGATACGCACGGAGGTACGCTTGCCACGGCGTCGTCGTGGTCAGAATAGCAGCAACACAAGCAAGGACGCCGTCGATGCCGTGAAAGTGCTAGCGCGCATTTGTTCCGATGATCTGATTGCGGGAGCGCTGAATCGCGCTGGTTTACAGACGGGACGTGGCAATCGCTGGACGAGGGAACGAGTGACCGCGCTACGGAGTCATCACGACATTCCTTGTTACTCGGCCGGAAAGGAGGAAGGCGGAAGGCTGGATGAATTTAACCCAAGCAGCCATCTTACTGGGAGTGAGCGGCAGGACATTGCGCCTTGCCGTCGAACGCCGCGAGATTGAAGCCGAGCATCCTTTGGCTGACGGTCCCTGGGTTATCAAGCAGAGTGCATTGGAAACCGACGCTGCGGCCAAGTTCGTTGAGCGCGTCCGTCGCAGCAACCGAGACCCCGCAATACCAACATCACAACAGAGTGGTTTCGAATTCTCAACTACATAGCGAGGTGGGCAGTATGAAGCGCAGTTTAAGAAGCAAAATTACGTCAACTACTATCGCGAGAAAATTCAAGCCTACTCCGGTACGGAAACGAGGTGTGGCATGCTTACAAAGTTCGTCTTTCCTTGGCTCCTGCTGGCCGGTTGTGCGGCGGCGGCGCAAAATTTGCCCAGCACCTCCTCGATCGAAGGCAAGATTCTGGCGCTCGAGAATGCCTGGGGGCGGGCAGAAAAGTACTCAGACAGCAAAGCCTTAGAGGGACTGCTCGACGACACACTTATATACGTTCGCTACGATGGCAGATTGTGGAGTAAGGGGCAGTACCTGGCTACAAGCCATCTTATATATGCCTCAGTAGGATTAGGCAGCAACCGAGATAGAGCATCCCGAGAAAGTTCTCCGCATACCGTTCATACCGTACAACGAGCCTGCGAAAGTTCTGCAGCCACGCAAACAGTCTTTCAATCTTCCACCGTCGGCGATAACGTCGAAGGCGTCTCAGATCTTGCGTTTTGTTTTTGCGGTTGACGCGTTGCGGAGAAATCAGTTCGATGCCGTAAGGTTTGAGTTCAGCGTCCAGGTTGTCCGAGTCGTAGGCGTTGTCGCCGATTAAGTTCTTCGGAGCATCTGGGATCACCATCTGGACCAAGGTGGGGAGAGCTAACTTCACTTCATGAGGCGTGGCACTCTCGACGCACACGGCCACAGGCAAGCCATTGCGGTCGGCAACAGCCATGATCTTGGTGCCTTTGCCACGTTTTGTCTTGCCGATCTTCGAACCC
>DATLKS010000644.1:0-2678 GCA_035538255.1 Terriglobales bacterium | reverse complement strand
CGTCCAAGATCATGCGTGTCCTCGTTCGATTGAATAGGTTGAACATGCAAATCGGCGATCTCAAAAGATGGCGTGTAAAGGTATTCCTTTGCTTGGACTTGTTACCGCTGAGTCGTGCCCCTATAAATACGCCGATTGTTGCAGTAATTAGAAACCCGAAGAGCTGGCCCCACTCGTGAAAGCTGGAAAGTGTAGGGGAAATCCGATGTGCAGCAGACTTGAGAAGATCATAGCCAAAGTTCCCACCGATACCGAGCGCGAGTGCAACGATCGCTTTCTTATAGTTCTCCGCAACTGCGCGTGATATCGTCACCGTATTAATCACCTGCAAAAGAGATTCAGGAGCGCAACCGCGCATTGGGCTTTTGCTTTTAGAGTTTCGCAATTTTTTCAAGTCCGGCAATTGTACTCCGAGAATCGTTTCCCCTTAAGCTGTTGAAAGATCTTCCTCAGACCTCCTCCCCTTTTGGGATTGCCCACGCTGCCTCCGATTCTTTGCCCCATTTACCCAGGGTTCCCGAACTCCGGTCACCCTAGGCTAGTCTCAAACGTGCCGCACAAAACGCGGCACTCACCTAACTCAGGGAGAGGAGAACGAGTGAGCGCGGATGGCCTGGCGTGCCCTATCTCGCCCCAGAAGTTTTTCGGGCGGAACATCGCGCGTAACTCAGGCTGACTCCTCCTTGATCAACCAGACCCTTTGACCAGCGAAAGTTCCTCCGGCAAGACGCCGAAGGGGTCCCAGTTTTTTCTTGTTGACTTTCCCTATGGGCGAAGCGCAGCATTGCGCCGCCTCTCCGAAGAGCACAGTTCAGAACGCAGCACACACCCTTGAGGCGCGGCCCATGTTTCGTCAGTAAATTCCCAATGTGGTCAAGCCAGATACCATCTTCCATCCGCTGCGGCCTCGAAAAAGCAGGAACGCAATCGCAAATCCGAATTTAGGAGACAGACATGCATCGTGTTTCTTTGTTCATCTCCATCTTGGCGCTGTTTGCTGTTGGCGCTTCCGGCCAAGACCCTGTCAAAGTCGATCCCCAGCACTACAAAGTCGAAACAGAAAACGCGCGGGTGCGCGTCTTGCGGATTCATTACGGACCGCATGAGAAATCGCCAATGCACTCTCACCCCGACGCCGTCGCTGTTTTCCTTACCGATGGCCACGTCAAATTCGGACTGCCCGGCGGGAAGAGTCAGGAAGCAAGCTTCAAATCTGGCGAGACGCAATGGAATGCGGCGGGCACGCACGCACCAGAGAACCTGGGCGATCAGCCGTTCGAGTTGATTCTCGTCGAATTGAAAGGCAAACGCGCGGCAGCGGCGAAGAAGTAAGAGTAAATTGCGTTTGGCCGATTTGTTCACAGCATAGGGACAGATTGGAACCTGACCTAGATTGGGAAAGCTTTTCTTATGAGCGCTCCGCTTTGCTGGGCACCGGCCTTCGGCAGAGAGGTGCTGGAATTCTATGTCCTTTTACCCAGGGTTCCTGAAGTCCGGTCACCCTGGGCTAGTCTCAAACGTGCCGCAGAGGACGCAGCGCTCACGTAACTCGCGGCGAAAAAACGGGCAAAAACAACGTTGGTCGTTCCAGCGATAAACATTTGGACGGCTGAGGCGGTCGGCTCTCATCGCAGGTCGGTTAAACGGCAGATGAATCCCCAGCCTCCCCCGATTTCGCTGATCGCCAGCACCAACTCATTGCTGCCCTTCTTCAACGGAAGATAGACCGCGTCGTCTTCCGGGCTCACGATGCCGAGGAACCCCGGTTCGCGGAATCCCTGGGCGGCGCGACCGCGATAGAGGATTTGGCCATTCAAGAAGACGCTGACGTCGTCGCTGTAACCGATGCTGAGCTTTTTCACCTGATCGCTATCAGAAAGAATCGTCGTCCGCGCATACACGACCTTCATCCCCGGCTGAGGATCGAGGCGCTTGGAAAAGTCGCGCTCGAATGTGGAGGTCATCTGCGGCGACTTGCGATAGCGATAGATAACTACAAATCCAGGCGGCTCAGCTTCCACCTCCTGCCACTGGATGGCATCGCTCTCGGCAGGCGAAAGGGGACGCTCCAGATTGCGCGCGAGCGCATCGTATGCAGGCGACAGACTCCACCTGGTCAGCATGCTTGGCGGCATGGGAGGCAGGCGTCGTTCCCAAGGCACGTCGGGTGTGGTGCGCACTTTGAAATTGGAAAAATAGGTTGCGCCAGTGAGCGTGTACAGCGCCAACTCCCCTTTTTGTACGCTGCTCTTCAGATCGTCGATCACCAGGACAGGCTTATTCATGTCCTTGACGTAGAACTTTGCCTGCGCGCCTGTCACCTCCAGGCGCAGATGGAACCATTCCTCTTTTGGGATATCGACTGCCGCCGTAAAACCCGGCCCATTGTAAATTTGCCAATTGCGGCCTCCGCCGAGCACCGGCGTGTATTGCAGAGCATCGGGAAGTCCCGACTTGTGCGGTCGCAGATACACCTCTTCCGCTTCATAGCCGTCATTCACGATACGGAACATGATGCCCATAAAGCCGCGGACCGTGGCTAGCGTCGCGACATCCACATCGATAACACCGTCACGCATCTCAAAGTCCTTCAACACCGCCGCGCCACCATCGAGCAGGAGGCTGGTGCGGCCCCGATAGTCCGCCACTTTTGCTTGTCCTTCGAGTTCCCAGCGGGT
>DATLKS010000643.1:0-2714 GCA_035538255.1 Terriglobales bacterium | reverse complement strand
TAGAAGTCACGGGCGGGAGCAAGCGTTTGCAGGCTTCTTCCGCGCATTGCATCATCCCTCGCTCCAGAGCTTGGCTCCTGTATGGCTTTGTGTGAACACAATCGTCGGGCTGTGGCTCGGTCCAACTTTGATTTTCCTGCTCACGCATAGCTCGCAGTCAGGCCAGTTTCTTGACGGAATATTCGTGCAGCACCCCGAGCGCGTGGGCTGGGTCTTGCTAGGCTATGCCATTGTCTTTGGCATCGGAGTAACGGCCTGGAGTTTCATCCTGCCACGCATGGCTTTAGGGCAGGCCCTCAGAATCACACTCGTTGCAATGCTGCTTGTCTGTGGCGAATTTCTTCTCTTTAACCACATTGCCTCTGACGTGGCGCGCTGGATTGTGGGCGTCCTGACCGCGCTCACCATCATGGTCGAGAGCGGTTTTACGCCCGCTGCGCTGGCGCTGCTGGCCACAGCCATCGGAGCGCAGGCAGGACGCGGCGCGGCGATGGGCATCTACTCCGTTCTCCTGAGTGTAGGCGCAATCATCGGTTCCCTGATCGCTGCCGCGCTCGGCAAGCGCTTTGCAGTGGATGGTCTGATCTACGGCACATTGGCGATGGCGGTGATTGCGTTGTTGTTCGTGCGGCGACTCGACACTGGCGCAGACTTCACCGTCGCGGAGAAAGCATGACCGATAGCTACGATCTCGTTGTGATTGGCGCCGGTTCAGGCGGATTGGTCGGCGCGCGATTTGCTGCACAGCTTGGAGCCAAAGTCGCGCTCGTGGAGAAGAACCGAATCGGTGGTGATTGCACATGGACCGGATGTGTGCCGAGTAAAGCTCTCTTGAAAGCTGCCAAGCTCGCGCACGATATTCGAACTGCGATCCGATACGGAATCCAGGCAGGGGCGTCAACTATAGACATGTCAGGGGTGCGCGCGTATATCCGCAGTGCAATGGAATCGGTGTATCAATTCGAAACGCCCGAAACACTTTCGCACGAAGGAATCGATGTCATTCTCGGAGCGGCACGATTCTTAAGCGATTCGGAAATTGCCGCAGACGACAGAGTCATTCGCTCGAAAGCGTTTCTCTTGACCACTGGCGCTCGTCCAGTCGTGCCACGGATTGCTGATTTGCAGGATGTTCCGTTCATCACATATGAGCAGATCTTCGATAACGAGGTTCTCGCCAGGAGCATGATCGTCATCGGTGGCGGGCCGATTGGGATCGAGATTGCGCAAGCGTATCAGCGATTGGGTTCGCTGGTCACGGTCGTTACTGATTCTGTGCTTCCAAAGGATGAGCCGGATGCTCGGCAGCTAACGCAGACAATATTGGAACGCGAAGGCGTGTGCTTCATTCTCGAACCTGCAATGTCGGCTCGGCGAGACGGGAACGCAGTCGTAATCATGACCGAAAATCACGAGATAACGGGCGATTTGCTGCTCATTGCTGTTGGACGAAAGCCAAACATTGACGGATTGGACTTAGAAAAGGCCGGAGTCAAATACTCGCCTGTTGGAATTTTCGTGGATGACCGCTTGCGAACCAACGTGCATCACATCTACGCCGCGGGGGATGTCACCGGCAGCTACCAGTTTACGCATTATGCGGGCTGGCAGGCTTTCCTGGCGGTTCGCAATGCTTTGTTGCCGGGCAGCTCATCGGGCGTGAGCGACCTCGTGCCGTGGGTGACGTTCACTGATCCTGAAATCGCGCATGTGGGTCTAACCGAAGCACAGGCCCGCGCAAAACATGGCGATGGAATTCGCGTCCATCGTTGGGATTTAGGCAAGGTGGACCGCGCCGTCTGCGAGAACGACAGCGCAGGCTTCTTCAAGATTGTCAGCCGGCGGGATGGCAAGATCTTGGGCGCAACAATCGTGGCTGCCCGCGCAGGCGAAGCAATCGTGGAGCTGATCGTCGCGATGAAGCATGGAATCAAGATCGACGACCTTGCGGGCACGATTCATCCCTACCCGACCTATTCGACGGCCATTCAGCAGATCGCTGCAGAGATGACGGTCGAACATCTTTTGTCCGGAACGTCCGGCAAGGTCGTACGGCGATTGTCAAGGGCCGTTCGCTAACAAGGAACTATGAAATGAGCACACAACCAGTGACAGCAACGGATATAAACCCGGTACTAAAGAAAGATGCCGACTACGTATTTTTCGAATTGACGCGCAGCATCTGTCCCGATTGTCGGCGAGTGATCGATGCTCAAGTCCTCCTGCGCGACGGCAAGGTGTACATGCGGAAACGATGTCCGCAGTGCGGCCCCTTTGAAGCGCTCATCTATTCGGATGCATCGGCCTACGTAGCGCTGAGCAAGTACAACAAACCAGGCACGATTCCACTGGCGCGTGGAACCGAGATTCACGACGGTTGCCCTTACGACTGCGGCTTGTGTCCTGACCACCAGCAGCATACGTGCCTCGGCATTATCGAAGTGAACAGTAACTGCAACATGGATTGCCCGCTGTGCTTCTCCGAAGCGCGACCCGGCTTCAGCCTGACCTTGGAAGAAGTCGAGCAGATGCTGGACGATCTGGTACGAACAGAAGGCAATCCCGAAGTGGTGCAGTTCTCAGGCGGCGAGCCGACGATTCATCCTCAGATCATCGAGTTCGTAAAGGCGGCTCAGGCACGCGACATCCCGTTCATCATGATCAACACGAACGGGAAGCGCATCGCCCACGATGACAGATTTCTTGAGCAGCTT
>DATLKS010000642.1:0-2925 GCA_035538255.1 Terriglobales bacterium | reverse complement strand
ATGTGGCCATCGCCAGTAAGAACGCTGTCCGATCGATCCTGCTGGTAAGCAGAAAACCTCTGGACCGCATTCGAACTGTCGCGCTCGACAGCTCCTCGCGTTCCTCGGCAGCATTGATTCAAGTGTTATTCGCCAAATATTGGCAGCAAGACGTGCGCTTTGGTTCGGACGAGCCCCAGCTCGATTCCATGCTGGCAAATTCCGACGCAGCGCTGCTGATCGGGGATCCAGCGCTTCAGGTCAATCGCTCGCATTACTACACGTGGGACTTGGCCGAGGAGTGGCGGACGTTCACTGGCAAACCATTTGTGTTTGCCTTCTGGGCGGTGCGCGCGAAAGCAGCCTCAGAGGACGAACTCAGTCGCGTCGCCGAGATTCTTCTTGCTTCACGAGATGAAGGTCTTAGGCATATACCCGAGATTGCCAGTGAGTGGTCGCAGAGGCTGTCTCTCGCGCCCGAGGTTATCGACAGGTATCTCCGAGAGAATATTCAGTACCACTTGGACAGCGAGAATGTGCAGGGTCTGAACCTGTTCTTCCGGCTTGCCTCCGACCTCAAGCTTCTGCCCCCAGCTCCAGAGCTGCTCTTTGCGCGCGAGCTGGAAATCCGCAACTCCGCCTTTGCAAACCGCTTCTAATCAGTCAGGAACTAGTGTGTCTGCCGAGCTGATCATTGCGGGAAGCGTGTGGGCAAAACTCCAGCAGCTCGGTCCTATCGGCGAAATCGCAATCGGTATTGCTGATGCGTCGGTAATTCCTACTCCCGGCAGCCTGGATTTCCTGATCATCCTTCTGATGGGCGGCGCACCGGAGCATTGGTGGATCTTTGTCGCGGCCGCTACTGTCGGCTCGACTCTCGGCGCTTACATCACTTACGGAATTGGATTGAAGGGTGGCAAGGAGGGTTTGGAGAAGCGGATTCCCGAAAAGAAACTTAAGAAAGTTTACCGATGGAGCGAGCAGTACGGACTCGGGGCAGTCGCCGTACCTGCGCTCTTGCCCCCTCCTTTTCCGCTGTCTCCATTCTTGCTTGCCGCCGGCGTATTGAAGGTCCCGAGAGCAAAATTTCTTGGCGCATACGCGGCAGGCAGACTCGTGAGGTACAGCATCGTCGCGCTGCTGGGCCGCTTTTATGGACCAGCGGTGATTCGTGGAATACAAAGGTATTCAGAGCCGATCATCTGGGCACTGATTGGGCTGGCAGTATTGGGAGGAGTCGGTGCAGGAATTTACATTTGGCGGCGAAAGCAAAAAGGTTTGCCGGCCCTCCGGTCTGCGGAAAAAAGAGCGGCATGAGAAGAGAAGTTGCCAGCTATCAGCTCTTAGCTATCAGCTTTTACTCTTTCGCAAATATCGATCGCAAATCAGCCATGTACAAGCTGAGAGCTGACAGCTTCTTAGTACGCCCACCGCAACAACGTCGCTCCCACCGTGAACCCCGCCCCCACCGACGCTAGCAGCACCAGGTCGCCTTTGTTGAGCTTCCCTTCATCAAGGGCCGTCTGCATAGCTAACGGGATTGTTCCGGCCGTGGTGTTGCCGTATTCGCCGATGTTGATGATCACGCGTTCCATCGGCATACCGAGACGTTCGGCCGTTGCGGTGATAATGCGCTTATTGGCTTGATGGGGAATAAAAGCTGCAACATCGGAACCGGTGAATCCATTACGCACCAGGATCTTGTCGGAGACCTCTGCCATCTTGCGCACAGCGTATTTAAAAACAGCTCCACCGTCCTGATGTACGAAATGCATCTTCTTGTCCACGGTTTCGTGCGTGGCCGGATGAAGACTTCCACCGCCGGGCATGTTCAGCGAGCACGCCCCGGAACCATCCACCTCATGCATGAAGTCGATCAGCCCGAAGTTTTCGCCGTCCGCCACCGGCTCGAGAATCACGGCGCCGGCACCGTCGCCGAAGATGACGCAAGTAGCGCGATCGATGTAGTCGATGATCGACGACATTACGTCGGCGCCGATCACCAATACCTTTCGGTGCGATCCAGTCTGAATTAATTGCGCGCCGCATTGAAGCGCATAAACAAATCCTGAGCAGGCGGCCGAAAGATCGAATCCCCATGCTCCCAATGCTCCCAATTTGTGTTGAACCACGCAGGCGGTCGCGGGAAATACCATGTCCGGTGTAACCGTTCCCACGATAATGGCCTCTAACTCTGTCGGAGAAACCCGAGCTTGAGTCAGCGCTCTGCGGGCGGCCTCGCATGAGATATCGGATGTCGCTACACCCTTCTCGACTAGATGCCGTTGCCGAATGCCAGTCCGTTCCTGGATCCACTGGTCATTAGTTTCGACCATCTTTTCCAGATCGGCATTGGTGAGAAGACGGGGAGGGACGTAGGTTCCGAGGGCGCTGATCTTGGCCCGCTGAAGCTGTTTCAAACTTGTCTCCGGTACTGAAAGCCAGCCGCCGGTGGACTTTGGAACGGCGGTGGCGAGGCTATTAGCCAGACACCGGGGAGCCCACTGCGCATGCACTGGCCCGTTACCGTTGCTTCCTTCCGGACCTGGCGGGGTTCACAGGATTACATCGCGTGGGACCCGGAGCCTGACCTTTCGATATTAACATCCAAATTAGGCCCATTTTTGCCCCAAGCTTCCAAAGGTGGCGACGCACTCGGGTTAAACTGGGGACGACATCAGAATGCCTTTAGCCAGTTCATCTGAGGCTCGTAGCGCTCATCCCGTAATCCAACGGTTCTTCGAGATATCTCTCTACCTGCTGTTGTTTACTGGATTCTCAATGTTGGCGGGCACGGGCAAGCTGGATCTGCCGTCGTTGGCGATCGTTGCTCCAGCATTGCTCGTACGCGGGTTGCACCTGGTGCGCGGCCGGGCGGTGATGATCTCCGAGCGCTGGACCACGTATCTCACGGTCTTCTATTTCGCTTTCTACGGGTTAGATTGC
>DATLKS010000641.1:0-1901 GCA_035538255.1 Terriglobales bacterium | reverse complement strand
CAGAATTGCGCGCAGGAATGGTCATCCGCATCGAGGGGCAAGTTCACAAAGTCATCGACGTAGAATCCAAGACCGGGGCCGCCAAGATGGGCGGAGTGGTCAAGACCAAGTTCATCAATGTTAGAACTGGTCGCATGTGGGAGCCGCACTTCCGCCCGCAAGAAAGGCTGGAAGAACTGCAACTCGATCGTCGCATGATGGAGTTTCTGTACACTGACGGCGACAGTTGCACTTTTATGCGTCCGGACACATTCGAGCAAATCGAAGTGCCGAGCGCCATCCTCGGGACGGCCAAGAGCTTTCTGCAGCCAGGAATGGAATTGCCGCTGGAATTCTTCGAAGGCGAGGCCATCAGCGCCGACTTCCCCGAAGTGGCGGAAGCACGCGTGGCGAGAACGGCGTCGCCGTCACACTCGCAACGGGACAGCGCATGGAAGGAAGCGGTCCTTGAGAATGGTCTTGCCGTTCGCGTCCCGCTGTTCATCGCCCCCGGAGAAACGGTGCGGGTGGATGTGAAGACCGGTCGCTATCTGGAGCGTGCGCACGCTGAGCGCAAGGCAGTGTATAGGAGTTATGCTTCTTGCAGCAGCGGAGCAGAACCATGCTTGAGATGCAAGCAGTTCGCCTGGAAGTTCCGGCCGATACCAATATCATCGTCGGCCAGTCTCACTTCATTAAGACGGTGGAAGATCTCTACGAAGCCGTCGCTACTACCGTGCCCCAAGCAAAGTTTGGTTTGGCGTTCAACGAAAGCTCCGGAGCTTGCTTGACGCGCTCAGAAGGAAACGACCAAATGCTTCGGGACACGGCCGTACGCAACGCACAGGCCTTGGCTTGTGGGCATGCGTTTGTCTTGTTACTTCAGAATGCATACCCCATCAATGTGCTGAATGCGATCCGCAATGTGCCGGAAGTGTGTTCCATATTCTGTGCCACCGCCAACGCAGTAGAGATCATCGTCGCTCAAACGGAGCAAGGCCGTGGCGTGCTTGGTGTGATTGATGGTAGCTCTCCCAAAGGCGTAGAGAGCCAGTCTGACGTAGCCTGGCGCCACGATTTATTGCGTAAGATCGGTTACAAGCGGTAAAGATGCGGCAGGAACCACTTAAAGCGCCCTGATGCAACACCGAAGCGGGCGCACTCGACGGTAGGATCAGCGTCTTCCCACCTAGGCAAATACATGTGCTATATATCCACCGCAACAGCGACGGTGTTGCCGCGGTGCGCTTAGACAACTGCTGAGCTCGCCACCTTTCCACCTGCTGCCGCATCGGTTCAGAGTTCCGCTGCATCCGGTCCACGCCGATCGACAGAGCGCCTTCAGCTGGGCGCCTGGCGCAACTGAGTGGGCGCTCATGACCTGCAACTTAACATTAAAGGATGCACACCCGGGCGATCTTTTAGAAGGAGGTATTCACTTTATAACACAGTAGTACTAGAGTAGTGGACGCCCGTTGTTGGCCGCCGGGTGGCTCTGGGGAAGAACGGCATATAGCGGCGGCTGAGCAAAGGGCACAGCTGTAATGTCGGCATCCAAAGAGGGGGCTGTCACGAGTGCAAGGTTGAGTTCGCCGGTAGCAACGCTCCGAACGAGTTCGATTGGAAACTGGCCCATGAGCTGCCTACGCAAATACACCCCGAAAATGGAAAAGCTCCGACGACTTCTAATTTGACAGCCTCTGAGCTATCTGCGTGGTGACTTATCGACAATTCCATGTTATGCATGGTACAAATCTTCCAAGATTCTTTCTGCAATCAACCGCGATGCCCCTAGTGCGCCTGCCTCGCTGCCTAACGAGGAGACCTGCAAATGCACATCGTTGAATGATTTCTCTAGAGAACGTTGCTTGATGATGCTCCGTAAAGGATCTGACAAAAGATGTGGGGCTGCGCGAAATAGC
>DATLKS010000640.1:0-1711 GCA_035538255.1 Terriglobales bacterium | reverse complement strand
GAATCGTAGATTTTGGCAAATTGACCGGAGGCAAGAGCACTTCGGGCAGCGGCGAGACAGTCGATGCAACCAAGCCTCTGTTGCTGCCCGCATCTTCATCGTCCAGCGATGCCGAGGTCAAGGTGCGCGTCAACGTGTGGGTAGGCTGCGTCGGAGGCCTGGTAGCAAACGGCGGCCTAGACACGAAGCCAGACTCCATCTACGGCAAGAAAGGACTCAAAGTTTCGTTCAAGATCATCGACGACTGGACCGAGGGTGCTGCCGCGCTCGCAACAAATAACGTCGACGTGATGCTGACCACTGCCGACGTCTACGCCAAGGACTATGCCCAGTTCAAGGAAAAGGGATTCGGCTCGCATGCGTTTCTAATGGTGGACTGGTCGCGTGGCGCCGATGGCGTCATCGGCAAGCAGGGGATCAACAGCATCGAGGATCTCGCTGGCAAGAAAGTGGCTTTTGCCCCTTACACTCCGTCGCACTTCTTGCTGTGGAACGGACTCAAAACCTCAGGCCTCAGCACGGAGCAGCGCAACGAAATTTTCAACCAGGCGGTCCATACCAAGGATGGCATCGAACCAGCGACTCTTTTTGCCCAGGAAAAAGTCGATGCAGCCGTGGCCTGGGATCCCGATATGAGCGACGCAGTTTCCAAACGTCCCGGATCGAAGAAGATCTACGACACGAAAATCGCGAACCGCCTCATCGCCGACATTCTGGTAGTGAGCGACAGCTTCTCCGCCAAGCATCCGCAAACCTTGCTGAAGTTCGCGCAGGGCTGGCTCGAAGGCGTTGAGTTCATCAAAACGCAACCTGAGCGTGCTTACAACCTGATCGGGACGGTCAAGGATTTCAATATCCCGTCCGACTTGGCGAAGACCATGCTCGGCGGCGTGAAGCTGGCGGATTACGCCGACAACCGCTCCTTCATGGGCAGCGCCGGATCGAACGCCGACTATAACAACATCCTTGGTATGGCCCAGGATATGTATCGCGAGTTGCGGATCATTAAACACACGTTCAATCCGGAAGAGAGTCTGGATCGCCGCTACGTTGAGAAATTGGCCGACAGCTTCTCCATGGCCTCCAGCGAGGCGCCGATCGAATATAAAGAGCCGCCAAGGGGCGCAACGCCCATCGCGACGCAACATCGGTCCATATACTTCGATCCCAATTCCTCCGCCATGAGCCTCGATTCGCGCGCGATCGTGGATGAACTTGCCGGCACAATGCGTGCCTATGAGAACACGGTCGTCGATATCGATGGCAACACCGACTCGACGGGTGCACGGGCTTACAACATTCAGCTTTCCCACGCACGGGCGGACGCGGTCAAGAATTACCTGATGGAAAAATACGGCTTCCCTGGCAAACGGCTGCGGACGGCGGGCAACGGTCCGGACAAACCGATCGATACCAATGCGACACCGGAAGGACGCGAGAAGAATCGGCGCACCGACATCGAGGTCTATGCCAACCCGTCGAGCTAGCTCTTCGCACTAGTTCGAACTAACGACAGGACACAATGAGCGATTGGTTCATCATTCGGAAAGAAGTCCCGCCGTGGGTCCGATGGGCCTCCCCATTTATCACCTGGGGCGTCATCGTATTGCTCTGGATCTTACTGCCCTACTGGGAAGGCCCGCATTTTTCACTGCTGCCTCGTCCACTCGGAGTCATTCGATCCTTCGGCATGCTGTGGTCGGAATACGAC
>DATLKS010000639.1:0-7904 GCA_035538255.1 Terriglobales bacterium | reverse complement strand
GACGCCGAGCGCGAAGCCGATCTGCTTGGCATGGAATATCAATACGCCGCTGGATACGATCCTACGGCCTTCGTCGATTTCTTTGAGAAGCTCGAGACCGAAGGCAAAGAACCGCACAACTTCATTGCTCGCGCTTTCATGACCCATCCGATGACCGCCGATCGCGTGCGCCGAACCGAAGCTACGCTGGAAATGTTGCCCGATCGAGACAGCTACATCACCGATACCAGCGAGTTCGACAACATTCGGGATCGCGTTTCGCGTCTGACTCACGGACATGGCTTCCGTGGCGGCGCGCGGCCGCGTCCGACGCTGCGGCGTCGAAATGGGACTGAGTAGCTATACGCGAGCAGCAGGCCATCCAAGATTGCAGACCTTCTATAACGCGCTATTCGCAGAATCTCCTTTTGTTCCACATTTGGGAAGTGTAACAATTTGAGCGCCAACGATGCCGCGGACGTCGCGCTGGCGGAGCTGCTGGATGCCTACTCGTTACCTGTGATCAAACGGCTGGCACAGGCTCCTGGCCTTCGGCTTCGAATCGAGCTGTTCTAAACAAAATCAACGTGCATCTCGCCCACCACGAACAGCCGACGCCGCAGACTCTGGTAGCTCGACCGGTTCACGGCGATGAAGCCTCTCTCTCGTTTCGTTCAACGTAGGCCGCTCCGCAATATGACGGAGCTCCGAGATTAAGTAGTCAGAGCGAGACATGCCTTCAGTCGCCGCTCGCGCTTTTAATTTGCGATGATGAAAGGCCTCGGGCACGTTTCGGAGCTGAATCATCTTTGGCCTGTGCAAAGCATAGTTTCATGTGCATTACATATCAATTGGAGTTGATCGACGTCGAAGAGAAATTTGACTAGCGATTGGCTGACTTACTTATGTTATCTCTTCATCGCGCTATCTCTCGATCACGCCTTCCAGCATCTGGAAGAACTCGGGGAAGGAAATTTGGGCAGCATCAGCTCCATGGATTAGCGTTTGGCCCTGGGCTCTCAACGCGGCGATGGCGAACGCCATGGCTATACGGTGGTCGTGTTCGGAATCGATTTCTGCGCCGTGAAGTTGCTGGCCGCCTGGAACACTCAGACCATCCTCATGCTCCCCCACCTCTGCGCCCATGGCGCGCAGATTCTTGGCGACTGCCGCAATGCGGTCAGACTCTTTAACGCGGAGCTCCCGAGCATCTCTTACTTCGATTCCATCTTGCGTGTACGGCGCTATCGCCGCCAGTACCGGAACCTCATCGATCAGCGCCGCCGACTTGGCTCCAAAAAGCTTCAAGCCTTTCAACAGGCCGGACTCGATGGCGATAGTTCCGACGAGTTCTCCGTGGCTCTCTTCTACTTGGACCATTCTCACGCGGGCCCCCAAAGCTACGAGCACGTCGAGCAGCACTGCACGTGTGGGGTTCAGCAGTAGAGAATCGATCACGAGGTTGCTGTCAGGAAACAGTGTCGCAGCGCATAGAAAGAATGCTGCCGAGGATATGTCCCCTGGAATAGTTCCCTCGATCGCTTTCAGCTTTTGACCGCCGGCGACGCTGACGCCATCCTTGTCCCGGATGATCTGAGCGCCAAAGGCTCGCAATGCGACTTCTCCGTGATCGCGCGTTCGCAGCGGCTCTTCGACTCTCGTTTCGCCTTGCGCAAACAATCCTGCAAACAGGAGCGACGTCTTCACCTGCGCGCTCGCCACCGGAGGCTGATAGGCGATACCGCGCAACCTGCCACCGCGTACTCGCAGCGGAGCATGCCCATCCTGCGACGATATCGCCGCTCCCATCCTGGTAAGCGGCTCGATGATTCGACGCATTGGTCTTCGCGAGAGAGACGCATCACCGATCAGTTCGCTCTCAAACGATTGTCCGGAGAGGATGCCGGAAAGCATTCTCATCGTGGAACCGGAGTTTCCGCAGTCCAATGGCGTTGAAGGCGGATTCAAACTTCCCGATCGTCCTTCAATTGCAATCTCTCCATCCGATCTGCTGATATTTGCTCCGAGCGCGTGCATACACGCGAGAGTGCTTGCACAGTCGGCTCCGGTGGAATAGTTGCGCAATCGCGTGGTGCCTTCCGCGATTGCACCGAGCATGGCGTAACGGTGCGAAATGCTTTTATCACCCGGCAGTCGAATGGATCCAACGATGTTTCTTGCAGGCTTAACGACCACGTCACTCATGAATGAGTCCTACCTCGAAAGCAGCAGGCCAGCATAGTTGCCCGCCCAAGCAAAATAAATCCTTCCATTCGCGCAAGTCGTCAGCCAACTTTGAGGGACGAACTTCCATTCTCATTGTGCAGCACCGCGGCGAAGCAGTGCCGAGCGGATGAATGAGGTTCCCCACGCGTGATAAGGTGCCTCCCGATGCTCGTGACACCTAACGAGGTACCGGGCCATGACAGGCCGAGTTGTAGCTACTCTCTTTGCACTTTATTTGTCTGCCAACGTTTGCCTTGCTCAAATTTACAGCGCCGACCATGACAGCTTGAGCACGCGCTCCAGCTCCCTCGAAAAGCTGCAGAGCACTACAATTTCCGGAGTTGTCATCGGTTCCGACGGAATGCCGCTACCTGATGTGCGTATCGAAGTCCGCAACGAACAGAGCGCACGCGCCATTGCTTCAGGTTACACGAACAATAGCGGTGCCTTTGAATTCGACCGCCTTCCGGTTGCGCCTTATGACATCCAAGCGACTCGAGGGCTAGCCGAAGCTCACGAGCATCTTGCCCTGGGTGATATGGGAGTGAACCTGAAGCTCCGGCTCACAACCGCCAATCCTAAGGCCTCTCAGGCGGATGGAAATGCAACCGTCTCCGTAGCCGAGTACAGAGTTCCGCAGAAGGCGCGCGATGCCTTTCACAAAGCCGAGGCTGCGCTAGCCAAGAATCGTCGCGACGAAGTGGCGAAGCAATTAGCGAAAGCTCTGGAAGCAGATCCAGATTACGCTCCTGCGCTCACCCTGCGCGGTGTAACGTCTCTCGACGCAGGCAATCCACAAGCTGGAATCGACGATTTCGACAAAGCCGTCCACTCCGACCCGAACTACGCTCTCGCCTACACGGCGATGGCTGCGGCACTGAATCAGCTCAACAAGTTTGACGATGCAGTACGTTCCGCTGACCGAGCCATCTCTCTTTCGCCAAGATCATGGCAGACATATTTCGAGATGGCCAAGGCGTACGTGGGAAAAGCCGATTACGAACACGCTCTGCAACAGATCACCAAAACTCAGCAGTTGGTCACCAGAGACTATCCTCCGATCCACTTGGTCCGCGCCCATGTGATGCTGGCGCTGAAAAACTATGCCGAAGCAATGAGTGAGTTACAAGCCTTCCTCACACTTGCTCCCAAGGATGATCCTAACTCCGGCGCTGCACGGCAGGCTCTCGAGAAGGTGAAAGCGTTTACTGCAGCGGCTGCCAATCCGACACTCGCTCACTCGGCCAGATAATTACCGCTCCAGCTGCAGAGCGTCGAGAAACTGCCGCAGGACTCGAGCAAACTCCTCCGGATTCTCCAGAGCAGCATAATGTCCAGCTTTAGGAATCACGGCCAATTTTGCCGAGGGAGTTAGTTTTTGCATTAACTGAGCGTTAGATAGAGGGGTGAGCGTATCCTCTTCTCCGGCGATAACCAGGGCAGGCACGTTTATATCGCGCAGAGTTGGAACAGAATCCGGACGCTCCGCCATTCCCTGCTGCACGGCGGCTAAGCTATCGACTGTCATCATCTGCATCATGGCGCGCGCCTTTTCCACAAGGTCGGGACGGTTCCGTCGGGTGCTCTCACCCATAAGGTTCGGCACCTGCGTGGCGAAGAACGGTGACGTGCCATGCACACGCACTTCCGCGATTGACTTTAGCCGGTTGCCACGCCCTTGCTCCGTATCCGGTTCTGCGCGCGTGTTCGAGAGCACAAGCGCAGCCACGCGCTCGCGAGTCCGTCGCCAGAACTCAAACAGGATGTAACCGCCGATGGAGACTCCAACAAAGATACCCTTGGGCAGGTGGAGGGTTTCCATCAGGCGCAGAAGATCAGTCGCGTGTTTACTCATCGTCGCGACGCCTTTACCAGCATCGGACTTGCCGTGTCCGCGCAAATCCGGTAAGAGGAGCCGATAGCGGGTTGTGAGCTTCGCGGCAACCGGCTTCCAAAACTCGTGATGGACCGGAAAGGGATGAATCAGGACAACAGGAAAGCCAGCTCCTTCTGTTTCGTAGTAGATCTGGGCATCATCGCTGGAGAAGTGCATGATCGAGTGTAGCTGGTCAGAAACTCGTTCTAGTTCATCTGCTACCGACCTCGACGATGTTGCCCACGTTTGACTTGCGATTTCGATAATCAAGAAAAGCCCACAAGCCGAATGCAGTGGTCCCCAAAAGCGCGGTCAGTGCGGCCCCGGCTTTCAATTTTCCTACAGCAGCTTCTCTCTTGATTTGCTTCACGACCGGAACTTCTGGCATGCCCGTTTTCGGCAACTCGTCTTTAATGGCCATCTTGAGTATGTCTGCCAGATGCAGCGGATAACGATCCGTGTTCTGCCGAATCTGCTCGCGGCAACTGAAGCCGTCGGCCACCACCAATTCGTCAGCGAGAGCGCCGCGCACCGCCGGTAATAAAACCCGTTCGGCACAGGCTTGTGACACTTCGTACTTGGCAGCCTCAAACCCAAATGGACCTGCCATGCCGCAGCAGCCGGAATCCAGCATCTTGGCCTCGAGGCCTATACGCTTGAAGACTTGCTCCTCAGCTTCAGTCTTGAAGATCGCCTTGTGATGGCAGTGCGCCTGTGCAATTGCCTTGCGCTTTATTTGCGGAAAACTAAACTGACCCGCTTTTTTCTGGATGAACTCACTCAGCAGCATTGTCTGTCCAGACAGTTTTTCGGTGAGATGCTCGTCTGGGAACAGATTCTTCAGCTCTTCTTTGAATACCGAAGCGCAGCTTGGCTCTAACACAACGATCGGATATCCCGCTTGTATGTCGCGCTCCAGGCCGCGCAGGATGCGCTTGAGGTAACCTTTCGCTTCGTCCAGCATGCCAAAATCATAAAGCGGGCGGCCGCAGCACAGATTCTCCCGCGGAATGCGCACACGCCATCCCATGTGTTCCAGCACTTCCACCGCTGCCTTGGCGGTGTGGGTGTGAAAGTAGTTGTTGAAGGTATCCGTCCAGAGAATCACCTGCGGACCCGGCGAACGGTCAGGCTCTCTGCGGCTAAACCAGTCGCGGAAGGTCTGTGGAGCGAAAACCGGGAGCTGGCGCTGCTTGGGTATATCGAGCGCAGACTTCATCACCTCGCTGAAACCAGGTGCCTGGCTAAGAAAGTTCGCGATTTCCGGCGCAATCGAAGCGAGCGCAGCCCAACGATCGATGTGTCCAAATGCGTACGCGGAGATTGGTCGCTTGTGCTTCTCGTAATAGTGCGACATGAACTCAGCTTTGTATGTCGCAATGTCGACGTTCACAGGACACTCGCCTTTGCATCCTTTGCAACTCAGACACAGATCGAGCGCCTCTTTTACGCTCTCTTCTTGCCAGCCATCCTTTAATTCTTCTCCCTGAAGCATCTCGAAGAGCATGTGCGCTCGGCCGCGAGTAGAGTGCTTCTCCTCGAGTGTGACCATGTAACTGGGACACATGACACCTTCCTCCTTGCGCCGGCATTTCCCTACCCCGACGCAACGCATCGCTGCGTGCCAGAGGCGGCCCTCGTCTTCTGGGAATTTGAAGTGCGTCTTTGGTTCCCAGGGATTGAAGTCGGCTCCGAGGCGGAGATTCTCATCGATCGGGAATGGATCGACGACCTTATTTGGATTCATCCTGTTCTGTGGATCCCAGATTGCTTTGAATTCGCGAAATGCCTGCACCAGCTCGGGACCAAACATCTTCGGCAGCATCTCGGCCTTGGACTGCCCATCGCCATGTTCTCCCGAAATGGAGCCGCCGTAGCCGACTACCAGGTCAGTGGCGTCGCTGATGAACGAACGGTAATTCCGGATTCCTTCAACAGTGCGGAAGTCGAAGTCGATACGCGTATGGACGCAGCCCTGGCCGAAGTGTCCATAAAGCGAGCAGTTGTAGCCGTGCTTCTCAAAGAGCTTTCGCAAATCGCGCAGGTAACCGCCAAGTTTCTCGGGAGGTACCGCCGAATCCTCCCACCCCTCCCAGGTGACGGGTTCGCCGGGGACGAAGGCGGTCGCGCCTAAGCCGGACTCGCGAATCTCCCAAACCAGGTCCTCCTGTTTTTTATTGTCGTAGAGCTTCATGGTGGGAGACCTCGGATCCAGCTTGAGCCGCGCCATCATCGCGCACGCCTTCGCGTCAGCTTCCAGCCTGTTCTCGCCGCCAAATTCGACCAGCAGAAAACCGTTGCCCTCCGGCAGTAGAGGTAAATCTTCGACGTTGAGGCCCTTGCGCTTCATGTAGCTCACCAGCCGATCGTCAATTCCCTCTAAACCGATCGGTTTGAACTGCAGAACTTCGGGAACGTGATCTGCAGCAGCGTAAACGTCTGAATAGCCGAGGACCACCAGAGTTCGAGCGGGCGGCGAATCGACCAGGCGCAGCTTCGCTTCCAGCACCATCACGCATGTGCCTTCGGTTCCTACGAGTGCTCGAGCCACATTGAAATTGTTTTCCGGCAACAGCTCATTCAAGTTGTACCCGGAGACTCGCCGGGGAATTTTCGGGTAACGTTCGCGAATCAGATTGGCGTACTTGTCCCGAAGCGCTTTCATCTGTGAATAGATCTCGCCTTGGCGGCCGCCCTGCCGAATGATGCTTTCGAGCTCTGCCTCACTTGTCTTTCGGACCTTCATATGCAGACCGTCGTAGGTAAGCACGTCGAGCTCGATGACGTTCTCATCGGTTTTGCCCGCCATAAGCGCGTGAACACCGCAGGAGTTGTTTCCGATCATTCCGCCGAGTGTGCAATGTGTATGTGTTGCAGGGTCTGGACCGAAGGTAAGGTGTTGCCTTTCGGCTGTGTTCCGCAGACTGTCAAGAACGATACCTGGCTGCACGCGTGCATACTTCCCTCTGTGATTGAGTTCGAGAATCTGATTGCAATATTTGGAAAAGTCGAGAATCACGGCAAAATTGCAGCATTGTCCGCACAGACTTGTTCCTCCACCACGGGAAAGCACCGGAGCACCATGCATGCGGGAAAGACGCATGGTGGCAATCGCGTCTTCAATATCGCGAGGAACGACGATGCCGATTGGAATCTGACGATAATTTGAGCCATCTGCAGCATACAGCGCACGATCACCATCGCTGAATCGCACTTCACCCTTGATTACGTCCTTTAGTGCGCGTTCCAGTTCTCGCGATTGTGCGAAGCGCTTGTGCTTCGAGGGATGATGCGAGCTGGGCGGGAGGACGGAAGGACTATGTGTGGTAGGAGTCAACGCGACTAACTTTTGCATGACTTATTTTTGGATTGCCGAGAAGCAGCGTCAGTTTTCCGAACTGAACAAAAGCTGTACCACCGCAATGCAACAAAGGCAGCCTGTTGGCTGCCTTTGGTTACACTCTGCTCTAGAAGCTATTAACGAGAGGCCGGGCGGCGACGCGTCGTCCCTCGACGGGCTGGAGGTGCTCTTCGTGTGGGCTCTTGCTGGGCACCGTCTGTGAGCGTCAACATGACTCCACCGCCGGTATTAGGCAAGCACCCTGCAGGCTGGGGCTGCTGACCATTTGCACCCGCGGCGGGAGACTGTTGCTCACCTGCAGCAGCATTCTGAGTTGGCTGCGCCGGGGGCAATGGAGAGTAGCTGGTGGCTTTTCCAACCCATCGACCGGTTAACATCGCTCCTGGCTGAGGAACCTTCGTTGCAGGAAGCGGCTTCGCCATTTTCAACGTAACATCCGCCTTATTCTCCTGAATATCATCG
>DATLKS010000638.1:0-12726 GCA_035538255.1 Terriglobales bacterium | reverse complement strand
ATCAACGATGCAATTACGCCACGCACGCGCATCATCTTCACCAGCCACATCACTACGGTTACTGGAGTGGTTCAGCCAGTAAAGGAAATCGCGGCCCTGGCGCGCAGCAAGGGCATCATTAGCGCATTCGATGGCGCTCATGTCATCGGTATGATGCCGCTCAACATCCATGACATCGGCTGCGACATGTACACCTCGTCACCTCACAAATGGCTGCAGGCGCCAAAGGGCACTGGATTTCTCTACATTCGTCCTGAGGTGCAGGATCGTGTCTGGAACACGATCGCCACCGAAGGTTGGGAGCGTCCGGAGATCAAGGCAGAGCGATTCCAGCGCATCGGATCTTCCAATGTTCCTATGCTCGCCGGACTACGAGCGTCAATGGAGTTTGCCAACAACATTGGCATAGACCGCATCGAGAAGCGCCATCGCCAATTAGCAGACCGGATGCTGGCAGAGATGGTCAAACGCGGTGCCCAATCGTGGACGTCGACCGATCCATCCATGCGCTGCGGGATTGTCACGGTGAACGTGCCCCCGCTCAAGCGCATGGAGCTCGAGAACTGGCTGTGGCAGCAGAAGAAGATCCGAATTCGCGGAGGCGAACCCTCGAAGCTGCGCCTCTCTACGCCGTACTACCTGTTGCCCAGCGACATGGACCGCTTTCTCGCCAGCTTCGACGAGTACAAACGGGCTCATGCGTGAGGCAGTCTGGAAATGAGGCGAATGAGATGCAGCATCTAAAACTTTACGTTCGTCTCTTCTAAAGCCGATCCAGAATGGGCGCGAAAGCCTGAGTTCCTGATGACTAGGAGCGGCTCGCCGCGCATACCACCTGATCCTTCTTCAACATCTGCTTAATCCCGCGCAGGGCCTGACGCGTTCGCTCCTCGTTTTCGATGAGGGCAAAGCGCACGTGACCGTCCCCGTACTCGCCGAATCCGACGCCGGGACTTACTGCGAGTTTGGCTTCTGCCAACAGCTTCTTGGAGAACTCCAGGGAGCCGAGAGTGCGATAGGCTTCCGGTATCGCCGCCCATGCGAACATCGTGGCTTGCGGCTTTTCGATTTGCCAGTCCAGCTTGGCTAGACCTGACACGAGGCAGTCGCGTCGTTTGCGATAGATTTCGCAAATCTCGCGCACACAGCCCTGCGGACCTTCGAGGGCGGCTATTGCTGCAACCTGAATGGGAGTAAAGGTACCGTAATCGAAGTAGCTCTTCAGGCGAGTTAACGCTCCTACGAGCTTCGTGTTTCCGACCATGAATCCCACGCGCCATCCAGGCATGTTGTAGCTCTTCGAAAGCGTGAAGAACTCCACTGCGATCTCCTTTGCGCCTGGCGCCTGCAGAATCGAAGGCGCACGATATCCGTCGAAGACGATGTCAGCATAGGCGAGATCGTGGATAACATAGATTCCGTTCTCGCGGCAGATTCCAACGATGCGCTCGAAAAATGGCAGCTCGACACACTGCGTAGTCGGATTCGAGGGAAAATTCAGAATGAGAAACTTCGGACGCGGATACATCAGGCGAATGGCCTGCTCCAGCTCGCCGATAAAATCCGATCCGTCTCGCATCGGGATCGAGCGGATGTCTGCGCCGGCGATCACCGGACCGTAGATATGAATGGGATAGCTCGGATTCGGCACCAGCACGGCATCGCCACGGTCAAGCACTGCGAGACAGAGATGAGCAATTCCCTCTTTGGAGCCAATCGTGACAATTGCCTCCGAATCCGGATCGAGTTCTACTCCGAAGCGGGTACGGTACCAATCGCAAATAGCCCGCCGAAGCCGCGGAATCCCCTTTGAGACCGAATATCGATGCGTGCTCGGCCTCTGCACCGCTTCCGTCAGTTTCTTGACGATATGCGGCGGTGTCGGTCCATCAGGATTTCCCATACTGAAATCAATGATGTCTTCGCCGCGCCGTCGTGCCGCCGCCTTCAGCTCGCCAATGCCGGTGAAGACATAAGGGGGCAATCGGCTGATTCTGGTGAATTCAGTCATGGGTTCTAGGGTATTCGAAGATTAGCCTTTGTCGAAGTGGAGAGATCATTGAGATCAGCAGTTGTGTCGCCGATCAACCAAGCCCTAACATCCTGAGGGACCCGCCTGTTTCCGGGCCCCCGGCGAGCGTTGGTTTGCAGTTGTCAGTCACCATCGCACTCGAGAGGACATCGATAAGCCACGTTGCTGCTGTAGTGGCCAGCTTTATTACATTGGTGCAGTGGACTCACACCATCTGTCTTCACCTCCCCTGGAGTGCGATAGTTAATGCATGACCGATCTCCGAGATGAGCTCTCAGCTTTGCGCGCGCAGTTGGCTGCCCTGAATGCACGCATTTATCGCTTGGAGCAAAGAGCAGGCTTCGGACCCGATTCTGCAAAAGAGCCGGTCCCGGTCCCACAGGCCCCGGTGCCGCGCGCTCCGGCAACGCCAGGTCCAGGGCAGCCGGCGGAAAGTTCCCGAATGCATCCGACCGCGCCCACATTTTCTGTTGCCCCAGCGAAGGAAGAGGAGGAGCTTGAGGGCCAAATTGGGAAGCTATGGCTGAACCGAATTGGCATTATCGCGATCCTCACCGGAGTATCGTATTTCATCAAATACGCCTTTGATAACGGTTGGATCGGTCCCGCGGGAAGAGTTGCTCTTGGTCTGCTGGTGGGAATCGGACTCATCTTCTGGAGCGAGCGCTTTCGCGCCCGGGGACATGCGCCGTTCTCTTATTCCCTGAAGGCTGTTGGCATCGGTACTCTGTATCTGTCGCTCTGGGGAGCGTTCCAGATTTATCATCTGGTACCTTCGGCAGTGGCGTTCGTAGCTATGATCGTCGTGACTGCCTCGACGATCACGTTGGCGCTCGCGCAAGACGCAGAGATTCTCGCCGCCTTCGCGATAATCGGCGGATTCAGCACTCCCATCCTTCTTTCCACGGGACAGAATCACGAAGTCGTTCTGTTCACTTATGTAGCCCTTTTGGACTTGGCCATGCTGATTGTTGACACACTCAAGCCATGGCGACGCCTGCTGGTTGGGAGCTTCACGGGGACGGCCATCTTGTATATCGGATGGTTCGCCGAGTACTACTCGAAAGATCAGCAGATAACGACCACCCTCTTCACTTTGCTTTTTGCCGCAATCTTCGCGGTGATTCCCCTGCTGACGCCTTTAACGCCGTCGCGATGGCTCTCTGGATTTTCAGTCACACTGACGCTGCTGCCGCTGGTCAACGCCGCCGCGGTTTTCCTCGCCCTGAATGCGATGTGTGGGAACGATACCTTGACCTGGTACGCGCTGGCCTTGGCCGCGGCTTATCTCTCTCTGAGCAGCCAGTTCAAGAGGCGTGTGGGGAGCGACCCCAATGTCGTAAAAACCATCAACATGCTCCACATCGCCATTGCCGTCGCCTTCATCACCATAGCCATTCCGCTGAAGCTGAACTCACACTGGATTACGCTCGGATGGCTGGTTGAGTCCGCGGTCCTGCTGTATGTCTCGTTGCGCACGCAGACGAATTTCCTGCGTTACTTTGCCGGCACAACGCTGACTTTGGGCATCATTCGTCTGCTGATTTTCGATAATTTCCGCGTCGATACCCTGATCTTCAACGCGCGTTTTGCGACATACTTGGTGGCGATTGCCATTCTCGGAGGCATCGTCGCCGCTGCTGAGCACTTCGCCAGCGAAGGCGAACAACGCGTCATTCAGCTTGCTACTGTTCTCTTCAACTTGCTGGCACTCATTGCTCTCACTCTTGAAGCCTCGGACTATTTTCAGCGGCAGATGACGCCGCTCTATGCAGCTCACAATGGTTCATACGGCGCGCTACACCAAGTCGAGCTGGCGCGCCGATTCAGCTATTCGCTCCTATGGCTGGCGTATGGAGCCGGGCTAATGCTGTTTGGATTCCGGCGACGTTCAGCATTCGTGCGCTGGCAGGCCTTGGTGCTGATCGCGTTCACAATCGGGAAGGTGTTCCTCTTCGACGTCTCCGAACTCCAGCAGGGATACCGCATCATCAGCTTCATCGCCCTGGGAGCAGTGTTGATGGGCATCTCCTATGTGTATCATCGCGACTGGCTCAAGCTAAGCCCCCACGCACCACAGAAATCCACTCAGGGCCGTTCTGCATGAACAATGTTTTCGCGCTGTTGTCGATCTTAGTTCTGCTGAGTGCTTCGGTCTCGCATTCGAAATATCAACGGGCCGTGCAGGTCTCAGCCCCTGGGCAAAACTATGTCGCGATCGATGAAAGCACCTGGAGGCACGCGCGCAGCGACCTCGGCGACCTTCGCCTCATCTCAGGCGAGGCAGAAGTGCCTTATGCCATCGCCGTTCAGCGCGGAAGTTTCGAGCACGACCGCAAAGAACTCTCTGTCTTGCAGCAAGCCTCGGTACAAGGAAAGACGCAGTTCCTGATCGATATGTCTGGCCTGGCGGAATACGATCACGTTCAACTGAAACTGGCGACCACGAACTTCGTCGCGCATGCTCGCGTAGAAGGCCAGGACGACCCTCACGCGCGAACGTGGGCCGTTCTGGGCAACACCATTCTCTACGATCTTTCGCGCGAGAACCTGGGTTCCAATATGATGCTCCGGATTCCCCGCGCTACTTACAGATATCTGCGCGTTACGATTGATGGTCCGCTCGCACCCCGCGACATAGAAGGCGCAGTCTCGGAGATGGCTGAAGAGAATCCGGCGGTTTGGCGTGATGTGAGCGCCTCGCCCACGCAGGCTCAGGTCGGCAAAGACACTGTCTTCAGCTTCTCGGTCCCCGACAGCATTCCGGTGGAGCGCGTTACGTTCGAGATCGCCGCATCCGGATCAAACTTCCGCCGCGAGGTCGAGATTCGGGATGAGAAAGACGGATGGATTGGTTCAGGCGAAATCGAGCGTGTTCACATGATACGAGCCGGCCAGAAGATTGACTCTGAACAGCAAACGGTCGCGCTTTCCGCAAATGGGCACAGCGCATTCAAGGTTATCGTTCATAACGGAGATGATCGCCCGCTCAAATTCACTGGTACACGGTTGCAGCAGTTGGAGCGCCGCGCTTACTTCGACGTGCCTGCGCCGACGCAGCTAGTGCTCTACTACGGCGACGAGAAGCTAAATCCGCCGGTGTACGACTACGCTAAGCTGTTTCAACAGACCAAGAATGCGGTTGCAGCGCAGTTAGGACCTGAAAACTCCAACACTGCATTCGCTGAACGTCCAGACGAACGCCCATGGTCGGAGCGCCACCCGGCGGTTTTGTGGATCGCGATCGTAGCGGCAGTTCTCGGTTTGGGCGCAGTCGCACTGCGTTCCATGCGCACCACGGCAGCTTAATAACAGCAGCCACGCGCGCCGCGCCAAAAGTTGTCGCGACATGGACGAGCCGCTCCGAAAGCGAGGAAGTGTTCTTCTCGTCCGCCCTTGGATTGAAAGCAGGCGGGCTAAGCCTCTTGCCGATCCGCAGGAGGATCGGTCAATCCCCAAATATTTGCGGGTATCTCCAGTTCAACGGCCATGATGCGGCGCATTGTCATAGCTGGCGAAAACTATCTTCCCCGGCGCGGCCTTCCCGGCTTTTCAATGCGGGAACCTCGCTCGGGAGAACATCGTAGATGTCTGAAGCCCAGGAGAGGATGGATGCACAAGACCGGATGAGAGAAATGGGTGTGCAGAAAGCTAACCAGAGTCAAGGGTGGCAGCCCCCCCTTATCGCAGGTTGTTCCATCGCAATAATTGCGGCTCTTGTGCTCGGCGTCGGAATCGGCAGCCATCTCGTTCTTAGGCACGTCGTTCAGACTTTACCGTTGTGGGTTGCTGTCACACTAGGCTTGAGACGTTCTCGTGCCACTGGCTGGGCGGGGCTACCAGTATTCTTGTTCTGGTTAGTGCTGATGGCCCTTATTTGGCTTTATCTGCTGGGTGTGTCCAATATCTTGAGCGGGCACTTCACACCCTTGGAAATCGCAATGACGCTCGTCGTGGGAACAGCATCGGTAGCGGGAATTGTCGCGTTTTTTCGATTGAGGTCCTACCTTTCGGGATGGATCTCAGCAAGCATCTTCATTGTCCTAGCTGCGGTTCAATTCGCTTGCTTCCGTCTTAGTTTTTTGCCGTCAATCGAGCACCGCTAAGACTGCTCCGTCAATGCGAAACGAGAATGTAAATTGGTGGTGGAACGGCTTTCCGTAATCGCAACTCAGCGATGTTTGCAGCGGACGCTATCTGAACGTGTTCTCGGCATTCGCTCTGGCTGCGTTGGTTTGCTCGTGATCAGGCTGCTGGCTCGGATCACTGGCGGTTTGCGCGAGCATGTGATCTTGCTTCACTGCCTGCATGTAGCTGAGCAGCCGCGCGAATTCGGCTTGATCTGCTCCCGACACGATCGCGCGCTGAGCCGTAGTGAAAGCGAGGTCGGCAGCGGCAATACGCGTTTGATATTCCGTGTCGGAGGCTGCATCCTGGGCGGCTTCGATCTTCGTCAACGCATTCTTTCCCAGCTGATGAAATGCCGATGAGACGGTGGCGTTCCGGGCGGCAGGCGCCATGTGCGCAAAGCCGTAGTAGAATAGGGCTGCCATCGACATCACCAGCAAACAGATGCGAAGTTTCATGCTTGCAATGATGGCGGATTGTTAAAACCGCCGGTTAGTTACCAAGGTCACATTCGCTGCCCGAAGGACCTGAGTCCTAACTGCCGCCGGCCTCTAGACCGGCAAGTCGGCGTTTCAGGAACTCCGCTTCAATCTTGTTAGCGACCAGGTCCAGGGCTTTGCGGTAGGCTTCGGCGGCTTCGGTCGGACGCCTGAGCCTGCGGAGGAGATCCGCGCGCGCCGCATGGAAGAGGTAGTAGCGGTCCAATTCACCGGAAGCTCCAAGAGCATCGATCAGCTTGAGGCCGTGATCGAGGCCTGTACCCATGGCCACCGCAACGGCATGATTTAGGGCTACAACCGCGGAAGGATTCAGCTCGAGCAGCCGTTCGTATAGGCCGGCAATTTGCGGCCAGTCAGTCTCGGCAGCGGTTTTGGCTTCTGAGTGGAGCGCGGCTATTGCTGCCTGCAGTTGGTAAGGTCCAACGGAACGACGTCGGAAGGCTTCATCCACCAGCCGCAACCCTTCGGAGATCTCGTTTTGGTCCCATAACGAGCGGTCCTGCTCCTCCAGGGTAATGAGCCGGCCATCGCGAATGCGGGCGGCGCGTCGTGCATCGTGCAGAAGCATCAGCGCCAGCAAGCCCAGGTTTTCCGCTTCTTGCGGCATCAGCTCGCGCAAGACGCGACCTAAGCGAATGGCCTCCCCGCACAGGTCGGTTCGGATGAGCTGGTCCCCCGAAGCGGCGACGTAGCCCTCGTTGAAGATGAGGTAAATCACAGCCTGAACGGAGCTCAACCGTTCCGGCAGCCGTTCTGGAGGAGGTACCTCGTAGGGAATGTGAGCTTCCTGAATTTTGCGTTTCGCGCGAACCAGGCGCTGAGCCAGTGTCGGTTCGGGAAGGAGGAATGCCTTGGCTATCTCCAGCGTGCTGAGCCCACCCAGGGTCTTCAGGGTGAGCGCAACTTGTCCTTCCTGGTTGAGAGCAGGATGGCAGCAGGTAAAAATCAGTCGCAGGCGATCGTCGGGAAATTGCATGGGCTCGATTTCGATGTCGGGTTGATGGGAAGGCGCGAAAGCTTCGATTTCATAGCGGACAGAATCTTCTTTCTCCCGCACTGTTCGTTCGCGGCGCACCTGATCAATCAACTTGCGGTGAGCGGTGGTCATCATCCAGGCGGCGGGATTTGCGGGAATTCCCGTTTTAGGCCATGTCACCAGAGCGGAGGCGAAGGCCTCCTGAGTTGCGTCTTCGGCTCGGTCAAATGAACCGGAGATGCGAATCAGGCTGGCAATGATCTTGCCTGATTCCTCGCGAAAGACCGATTCGGCCGCTGCCTGCGCGTCCATTTCTATTGCGGTATGCCCTCACGCAACGGTCGAATTTCGATACACCCCTCGCCTCCATGGCAGCCTGTGGGGATTTTCTTGGCCCACTCGATGGCTTCGTCCAGATCTTTGCAGTTCAGGATGTAATAGCCCGCGAGCTGTTCCTTGGTCTCAGCGAAAGGCCCATCGACGAGCAAGGCCTTGCCGTTTTGCGTACGAACAGTCGTGGCGGTGTTTGTAGTTTTCAACGGCTCTGCCGATTCGAAGACGCCCTTTTGCGCTGCCTCGTCCATCACTTTCCTGTGCCTCTCCGCGACCGATTGCAGCGTCTCAGGATTTGCCAGTGCGTTTTCGACGGAATAGACGAGAAACATGTATCGCATTTGATCACCTCCTCCAGTTTGCCACTCTGTCAGTACGACGAGCGAGAGGGAGCGGAATCGACCGGATTGTGCTTCCAACGGAAACACCTGTGGTAGCGGTGGGCCGGTGCTGGGTGCCTAAGCAGTGGAGCCTAAGACGCTCATAATGCACCTACTCAATTAACACGCGCAGCCGCAAATGATGCGCCTGCCGACCCCTACCGCGGGCGGTTCTGTTGTTTACAGCGACCGCGACCACGTAATCTGTTGTGGCTTATCGGACAGACTTCGGCGGTACCGAGTGACCCTGGCGAGGCAGAGGCAGAAGGCGAGCATCCAGATCAGAGCCAGGGCTCCCCAAAAGACAAGACTGCGAACCAGCTGCGGAGTGAGTTGTGCGGTATCGCGCGCGCCCATCAGCTCGAGGCAGAACATCAGGCAGCACCCGCTGAAGACGAACATGCAGATCAGCGAGGGAACACGAGTGTTGAGGAACTGCTGGAGCATCGGCTATTCCGAGGTGAAATAGTCCACGGCTACGGGCGATTCGAACAGCGAGTAGTCGCGCGTGACCACAGTGATTCCAGTGTCGGTCACAAAGTAATTGCGACGGTCTTCTTCCACATCGTAGCCGATTACGCTGCCTTCGGGGATGTGCACATCGCGGTCGATGATGGCGCGACGAATGCGGCAATGGCGTCCGATATTTACGTGCGAAAAGATGATGCAGGACTCCACTTCTGCATAAGAGTTCACGCGCACATCCGGCGACATCACGCACTTGCGCACAGTTGCGCCCGAGATGATGCAGCCAGAGGATACGACAGAATCGACCGCCATACCTGTGCGTCCAGGTTCGCTGAAGACGAACTTCGCCGGCGGATACTGCCGCTGGTGCGTGCGGATCGGCCATGCTTTGTCATACAGATTGAACACGGGCGAAACTGCGACCACATCCATGTTCGCGTCGTAATAAGCATCCAGAGTGCCTACATCGCGCCAATAGAGAGCTTCCTTTTTGTTTTCGTCGATGAAGTTGAAGGCGTAAACGCGATACTCGTCGAGAAGCTTCGGCAATATGTCGTGACCGAAGTCGTGAGAAGAATCCGGATCTTCGGCGTCTTTCAAGAGCGCCGGCAAGAGCACGTCGGTGTTGAAGAGATACACACCCATCGATCCTGAACACATATTTGGATTGAATGGCGAGCGGAGCTGCGTGGACCGCGGCTTCTCTTCAAAACCGACCACGCGGCCCTCGCGATCAATGTCCACCACTCCAAACCGGGAAGACTCGGAAGGATCAATCAGGATCGTCGCCAGCGTGCAGTCCGCATTGGCATCCAGGTGCTGCCGCATCATCAGGTCATAGTTCATCTTGTAGATGTGGTCGCCGGAGAGAATGAGGACATACTTAGGTTGTTCACTGCCTATCGAGTAAATGTTCTGGTAAACGGCATCGGCCGTGCCCATGTACCAGTTCTCGCTGACGCGTTTCATCGGCGGCAGGATCTCGATAAATTCGCCGAGTTCACTGGCCACGATCGTTCCCCAACCTTCACGTATGTGCCGATTGAGAGACAGAGCTTTATATTGCGTAAGGATATAAACCTTGCGCAGGTCGGAGTTAATGCAGTTCGAGAGGGTGATATCGATGATTCGGTAGTTCCCGCCGAAGGTCACGGCGGGCTTGGCGCGATCACGCGTGAGTGGGAAGAGACGCTCGCCAGCGCCTCCGGCCAGCAAGACTCCGAGTGTGTCCTTCATGATTGGTTGATGTGTTGCTAGTTTTAGTGCGAGCTACATGTTGGGCCGGAAGGCGGCCCGGAAACAGACGATAATAACAGGTAAAAGTGAAACCCGGAGCGGCTGCTCCGGGTTGCTATGGATCACAATCGAACTAGCGCTAGGCGGCGCGATCCTTTGCGTCTTTTGTCTCTTTGGTCTCGCTGAGACTGATGCGCAGCGACTTGAGGAAACGCATGTCCTGCGCGTTGACCTTCAACTCAGGATTTGCAGTAGCCGTGGCTTTGCTGCTGCGGACCAATTCTGTTTTCGATTCCTCTTCCTCGTCGTGGCGGTTGAAACCTACCGTGGCCTCGAGCACGAGGAAGACGTCGTATCCTTCGCCTTTGATTTTTCCGATGACCGCTGCTATCGGTTCCGCTTCCGAGAGCGATTCGTTGATCGCCTCGCCAAGTTCTTTCATTAACTGCTTCAGCCGCTGGTTCACGACTTACGCTCCATGAATTGCTATGAATCCGCCTTTCGCCCATCCTGGACAACGCCGGCAAATCTATAGCCTGGGTTCACTAACTTGGATGCCGCCTGGGGAAGGCGCGTTTCGCTAATTCATTGACAATCCAGAGAGAATACGACATTCATCAGCTCTCTGCACAGGTATCAGGCAATGATTACTACGCCACGTCTGCTGCTTCGTCCCTGGAGAGACTCCGATCGCGCTCCCTTTGCCGAGATGTGCGCCGATCCGGAGGTGATGGAGTTCTTTCCTGGTTGCCTGACGCAGAAAGAGAGCGATAACGCGGTTGACCAAATCGAGGCTCACCAGCGGGAGCATGGATTCTGCCTCTTCGCTGCCGAACTTCTCGGCAAACATCACTTTATCGGCTTTATCGGCCTGCAGCACGTTCCTTTTGAAACGTCCTTCACTCCTGCGGTCGAGATTGGCTGGCGGCTGGCGCGTTCATACTGGAATCGCGGCCTCGCTACTGAGGGAGCACTCGCTGTTCTGAACTATGCCTTCAAGAGTCTGGGTCTGCTTGAGATAGTCTCGTTTACGGTGCCGGGGAACATCCGATCACGCCGGGTGATGGAGAAGATTGGCATGCATCGCGATGTCTCCGGCGACTTCGACCATCCCAGGCTTCCTCCGGATCACCCGCTCCGCCGGCATGTGTTGTATCGGGCGTCCAGAGAGCTGTGGGAGCCATGAGCTTCCGCGTTGCTTTGGGCCTTGTGCTTGGGATCTTCCGGCAATGAAGAATGCCCATTGATTTTCGTTTCCGAAACGTTGTAGCACCGATCTATGGTTCTTGCGAGACGCTATGAGCGCTCCGACAGGGAACTCCCTCCCAGTTAAGTCACTGTTTCTCCCTGTTCCGAATACGAGCGCAAAGGGGGAGCAATGTTTGCAAGTAAATGTATCGCAGGTATTTAGGTCAAGTTGTCCGAAGATCGGCAAGGCCGGTTTTAAAAACTCCCTGATAATCTCCCTTTCCTGAGAAAGCAGGGGTGGTGTTCCTGCAGTGCTAAGGTTAATCTGCGGCGCAGGAATTTAAAGTTATTGTTATCCTCGAATGCAGCCTTGGCTAGCCGGAAAACGAAAGTGGGCTCGATGTCCCGGACGCTGCTCTGCATTGACGATGAACCTAACGTGCTGGCCGTCCGCAAGTTGCTCCTCGAGAGCGTTGGCTACCGCGTGCTGCTGGCCGACAACGGCCCCCGCGGGCTTGAAATTTTGCATCGTGAGCAGGTGCATGCAGTCATCCTCGATTACAAAATGCCGGAGATGACCGGTTCTGAAGTTGCAGAGCGCATCCGCGAGACTCATCCCGGCATTCCCATCATCATGCTCTCGGCTTTTGTCGATCTTACGAGGGACCAGTTGAAATATGTGGATGCCTACCTCACCAAGGGTGAGGCTCCAGATGTGCTTCTGCGAACCATTGAGAATGTTCAACCCTTGAGGGCCAGCAGTGGCCGGTAAGGCGCCGAACAGCTCTGGCCCAGCCAAAGTCCGCACCAGTCATCGTGTGTTGCTCTGCATTGACGACGATGAAACCCAGGTTCTCGTGCAGCGTGCCTTGCTGAACTCCAAAGGTTACGACGTGGTGGTTGCCACCGGCGGACGCGACGGACTTGCGGCATTCAGCAATTTTCACGTCGATCTTGTGGTAGTGGACTATCGCATGCCGGATATCGACGGCGGAACTGTTGCCCGCAAACTAAAAGAGAGAGCCCCACACGTTCCTATCGTAATGTTTACCGGTGTGGATGATATATCGCCGGAAGCCCTTTCAGCCGTGACTTCTCTGGTTAAGAAAGGCGATTCACCAACTGCACTGAGCGACGAAGTGCAGAGATTGCTGTCGTTTTAATAAAGCATTCAGCACTCAGCATTCAGCCACGTCGCATTCTCGCACTCCCGTGCTTCGTTTCAGAAAACGCGCAAGTTTCAGGAGTCTCCTTTGTTATTCATTCATTCCCGTACATGGCTGAACGCTGAGCGCTGACAACTGAGTGCTGCCTTCCTCACTTACTCTCATCCAGCAATTCCTTCAGATACCGCTTCCAGAAAATGGCCCAGGTGTGGGTTCCGTGGCCATGTGTCTTATCCGACAACGGAATCAGAACAAAGCGGCCGTGCTTCACGCGCTTGATCTCTTGCTCTGCGATTCCTAATACGGGAGGATTGATGAA
>DATLKS010000637.1:0-1927 GCA_035538255.1 Terriglobales bacterium | reverse complement strand
GCTCGTAAGTCGAGCTGACAAGACTGCCTTCGACGAGCACATGAGCGCCTTTCTTGATGTTGTTGAGAACAGCCTCAGCCAGCCGAGGGCGAAATATCGCGATGCGATGCCACTCGACTTTCGAGACCCATTCGTCTTCTGCGTTTTTCCAGGAGCGTTGTGTGGCGACGGAAAGAACGGTGAATTTAGAACCGTTGTTCCGCGCTTGACGCTGCTCCGGGTCGGCTCCAACAAATCCGACGATCGTTACCGAGTTCGAGTAGGACATGAAAATGTCTCCTTTTTCTGCCCCATTTTTCTGGGGCACCCAGAAGCGAGGGCTACTGCTCCCAAAGCGAACGGCTGCTTTATGGGAGGGACCCAGGAAGTTGTGGTGAGGAACCGGGAAAGCAGAAGCCGTGAAGCTGCCGGGCGCAGGAATTAGCCCGAAGCAGTGCCCAGGAAAATGAGCGGCAGAAAAAGGATGGGCTACTGAATGGTGAAGGTTGGCGTGATGTCGGCCGCCGTGCGTAACTAAAGCGCAACACAACAAGACCAGCCGTCCTGAATCATCGCTCCTGGGGGCTGAGAATGCGAAGTTAAATCGAGCTTCTATTCGCACAGCGGTCCGACCCACCGCGCGCACGTTTGGCTGCGGTTTCGCGAGGATAGCGCCTTCCAAAAAACGTCAAGTCTCGATCATCGAGGAAAACCGTACTGTCACGGCTTGGAACATGTCGCCGCAGACGCGGCACCTAGCTTTCGCCATCAAATCGCGTCTAAATCAAAAGTTTCCAGGGCTTGGTTTCCCAGCGTTTTCCACGCGGAGAGACGAGCGTCGGTTGCAACGTACGGTCACTGAGAGGGTAATGGAAGCCTAATGGAGTTGCCGTACATGGCCTACTTTCAGCGACATAACTAGGACATAACTAGGCTATTGACAACACTAAGAAAATCTGCTACTAAGCAACTCAGGTTGTCGGGAAGGCATCTGAAGTGATGCTCACCCGAGCCATTACATGCCCTCTCCTCCGAGATGGGCCAGAAACTTTGGATCAGGAGGTATGTCATGACCAACCTAGTTCCCCGTAGTAGCTTCGCTCAAGATCTGTTCGATTTCCGCCGGGATTTTGACCAGATCTTTAACCGCATGGTGAGTGGCTGGCCATTCGGCGAGGCACCCACGACTGGAACGTCGGCAGCATTTACTCCCGCAATCGAGTCTTATATCGACAAGGATGCCAAGACGTATCGCTTGCGGGCGTCGCTGCCGGGCGTGGACCCCAAGGACGTTCAGATTCATGCGCAAGGGAACACGCTGACAATCAGCGGCGAGCGCCAGGTGAAGCGCATCGGCAAGGACGTGGACCTTCATTACGAAGAGATTTCGTATGGAGCATTCGAGCGCACGCTGACGTTGCCCGAGGGCGTCGAAGCGGACAAGCTAACCGCGGAATACCACAACGGCGTACTTGAATTGACGGCGCCCGTGGCGGCTGCCGCGTTGCCGCGCCGCATCGAAGTCAAAACGACGCCGATGTCAAAGCAAATCGCCGCCTGAAGGCTCGCTCACCAGCGACGGACCGCCTCGGGAGGCTCCCCGCCTCCGAGGCGGTCTGTATCCGCCGCGACTGGCAGTTCAAAACCCAACTCGGACCGCTCGGCTCTGCCGTTGTCGTGGCATCAAACTAATTAATACAAAGCTGGGCGAATGATTGGCAGGAGGTATGTGGCCATGAGATTCGGCATGCACGGTTTGCGAGGGCTTGCTAGGGAGAGTCGGTGGCAATTTGGACTTGCGGTTTTCGTTGCCTTGTTATGCGGGCTCGTTATCGGCACGGTACTGCCGGGGCACGGAGCCATTTCGAAAGCGGTGGGCAAAGACACGCCTGCTCCTCTCGCGATACCCGATCCCATTCATCTGTCGAGCACTTTTGCTTCGATTGTT
>DATLKS010000636.1:0-3952 GCA_035538255.1 Terriglobales bacterium | reverse complement strand
GGGGAGGCTATGCGACGTAGCAGCGACGTTTACCTGGTCGATGTAGTTTCCTTCATGCCGTCCATAGTTTTATATCGCCTCGGCTATACTGCGATTCTCGACTGGTTAGCCCAAATCATCCTCATACATGGGACTCATAATCCGCTCATCCGACATTCACGCCGCCGGCTGTTATACCACCGCGCCAATTCGTAAGGGCACCCTGGTAGTGGAATATACCGGGCCGCGTATTTCACCGGAGCGCGCCGATGAGATCTACGATGGACGTTCGACCACCTATCTTTTCGGCTTGCGCGATGGTAAGACCATCGTCGACGGGCATGGTACAGCGATGTTTATCAACCATTCATGCGATCCGAACTGCGAGACAGATGAGATCGATGCCCGCATTTGGATTATCGCTTTGCGCGACATCAAGGCCGGCGAGGAACTCACGTACGATTACATGCTGTACGACGGAGCAGAAGACGATCCTGCGCCTTGCTACTGTGGCTCCCCGAAATGTCGTGGCACGATGTACTGCGAAGAGGAGATTCGGCGACAGAGACGGCTGAAAAGAAAAAGGAATTCTGCCTGATGTAACTGATCCTGCCTTCCCTGGTGATTTGCAAATTCTTTTTAAGAACTGTCATTGCGAAGCGTTTTTGCGCGAGGAAACTGCTGTGGAAGCTCGCGGGCGAACGACAGAGCCCTCACCCGCAAACGCACCGCGCAAGTGAATCACGAGCATCGGTGGGTTCGGATGACAAGTTTCTTTGTGGCAACTCATTGTGGCGGAACGCTATTTCGCTGCGGCAGGTACGGCGCGTCCATACTCCGATGATCTGCTCAGACGATCAAAGTAGTTATAGGCAGCCAAGCCTATTTCGCTGATCGCCTGCTGGCCTGCCCGTTCATCGTGTAAATAGCTGGTCATCACGCAAATAACAAAAGGCCGATTCGGCACAAAAATAATGCCGGAATCGTTGCGGACGGCTTCTAGCTCTCCAGGCTTATTCGCGATCACTACTCCCGCGGGAAGAAGTTTCGGAATGCTGCTGTCTTTCGGCGTGGAGAGTACTTTGAAGAGGTCGGCGGTCAAATCTTTATCGAGCAGCTTGTTGCGATAGATGGCTTCGAGCAATGTCATCATCTCGCGCGGAGTGGAGACATTCTCGCGGCCTTGGCGCGCAGCTTCGATGTCCATCATCTTTCGCTTCAGGTGAGTGTTTTTCAGGCCAAGGCCAGTCAGCATGCGTTCCACATTTGCCATTCCGATGTGGTCGATCAGAACGTTGGTAGCCGAGTTGTCGCTCACCGCGACCATCATGGTGGCGAGATCACGATTCGTAACTCGCGTCACTCCCGGCGTGAGACCGAGCATGATGAAGCTGTCCGGTACGATGTCCTCGGAGCGGACTGTGTAGGGATCATTGAGGCGAGCCACACCGGTTTCGCCACGTCGTCCGCGCTGCTCCTGGTCGTAGAGTTCGGCGAGAACAGTGATTTTGATCGAGCTGGCCTGAGCGAAGATGTCATCGCCGCGCAGGAGGAACGTCTCTTCGTCGCTCAGGTCGCGGATGGCAACACCCATGACGCCATCAAGTCGGCGATCCACGTTGGTGATTTGGTCCTCAAGCTTTTGCCAGAGCGCCTGTTGCTTTTCTTTGGTTGGATTTTGAGGGCAACAGGACCTGGCGGAGTTCTGTGCCCAACTCATTTGCGTACTCGCGAGCAGACACAAACCAGGAACAAGAACACGAAATGTCGAGTTCATTTTGTAAGGAGTCTACGGCTTGTCGTGAGCTTTAGCGGTCAGGCAGTCCCGCGCTGCGACATCGTAGGACGTGGAGTAGCAGCGTTGAACGCGTTTATGGCCTTCTGCTCGTCGTCATAGCTTTCGAAGACGGTAATCAGTTTCGTGATTTGCAGCAGATCGCCTACGCGCTTTGTGAGGTGAACAAGCTTGATGTCGCCGCCGGCATTCCTGGCGCTGGTGTATAGACTGACCATGGTGCCGATCCCGCCGCTATCGATGTAGTTCACATTTGCCAGATTCAGGACGATACGGCTGCTTTCAGGCAGGTCCTTCTTAACCAGGTCACGCAATTGGCCCGCTTCGTCACCAAAAACGATGCGCCCGGCGCAGTCGATAACCTTCACGCCTCCGACATTGCGAGAAGTCAGTTTTAACGACATAAAGCCCCCACGGTTTGGCCGAAAGCCTACTACCGACAGTCACGCATTGCAAGCAAAAGCGCGGTCAAAATAGGCCAATTTGCCCTCACAAACGTGGATATGCCGCCCCGAGCCGGGGGTGGCCGTATCCATGTCTCAATGTGCGCTTTCTAATTCCGGTTCGGGCTTCACGTTGCGCAGCTTGCCGCCGGGAATGGGAGCGAGAAGCTGTTCCTTGCGGTAGATCAGATTGGTAGCGTTGAAAGTGGCGAGTTCGAAGCCATGGCCGTGCGTAATCGCATCGGTAGGACAAGCTTCCACACAGTATCCGCAGAAGATACAGCGGTTGTAGTCGATGTTGTAAACGGCGGCATAGCGTTCGGCGCCGCTGATTCGATTCTCTTCCGTGTTCTCGGCAGCCTCGATGTAGATGCAGTTGGAAGGACACGCCGCCGCGCAGAGAAAGCATGCGACACACTTTTCGAGCCCATTCTCGTCGCGCTGGAGGACATGCAGTCCGCGGAATCGCTCCTGAAACTTGGCGCCGTGCAGGGGACCCGGGCCATCCGGATAGTTCTCGACGACGGTCGGCTGGAACATCTCCTTGAAGGTGATGGCCATCCCTTTGGCGATGGCTCCAATGTTCTTGACGATCGACATAACTCGATTATACCTGCGCGATTTTGTTGCTCGTTTCTGGCTTAGAGCGGTTTATCCGGCACCACTTCGACGAATTGCACGCCAAGCTTCTTGCCTTCGCGAGAGCGCACAACCACTTCTACAACGTTTGTGGCTCGTGAGCCAGGCTCGACGATGCTGATGCGTAACTGCTGGCCGATCTGCAGGGAGTCTGCAACAGCCTGGGAGGCAGCTTCGAAACCCATGCCGCTCCCACTCACTTCAGAAACCGTGCCCAGTTCGCGTCCATTTGCGTCATAGACGCGCGCCTCTTCGGCGATTCCCAATCGAGGAAACTTGCGAGTGGTTTTGAGAGAGTTCACTTGGAGAGCACCAGCTTGGCGATCGTTTGGAGCTGCATATTAGACGTGCCTTCGTAGATCTTTCCAATCTTCGAATCGCGGAAGAATTTCTCGACTGGATAGTCCTTCACGAATCCGTATCCTCCATAGATTTCGACAGCCAGGGAACTCACGCGCTCGGCTACCTGTGAGGCGAAGAGCTTGGTCATGGCTGCTTCCTTTACGAAGTTCTGACGCGCATCTTTCATCCGCGCCGCGTTGTACACCATGAGCCGCGCGGCTTGAATTTCGGTCGCCATCTGCGCGAGGTGGAATTGAATGCCCTGAAATTCAGAGATTGACTTTCCGAACTGCTTGCGTTCCTGCGAGTAGCGGGCCGCCGCATCCCACGCGCCCTGCGCTAGTCCAAGCATCTGGGCGCCGATTCCGATTCGACCTTCGTTCAGAGTTTCAATCGCAATTTTGTAACCTTTACCAACTTCGCCGAGCACGTTCTCTTTTGGAACTCGCAGATCCTCCATTAGCAGCTCGCAGGTACTCGATGCGCGAATCCCGAGCTTGTCTTCTTTCTTGCCGACAGAAAATCCAGGAAAGTTCTTCTCAACAATAAACGCAGTGATTCCGCGGTATCCAGCCGAGGGATCGATGTTCGCGAAGAGGATGAAAATCCCGGCTTCTTTGGCGTTGGTAATCCAAAGCTTACGTCCGTTGATGACATATTCGTTCCCGCGCAGTTCCGCACGACTCTGCATGGCGAAGGCGTCTGAACCCGAACCTGCTTCGCTAAGCGCATACGCGCCCACGGTGCCGGAAGC
>DATLKS010000635.1:0-1837 GCA_035538255.1 Terriglobales bacterium | reverse complement strand
GAGGTGTAGACGCCCTTGGCACAGGCTGCCCAAAAACCCCACTTCTACCCCCGTTGCAAGTGACTGATTTCGTGTGCCCTGAATTCCCTGTTTTGGATGCCCACAAAGAGTTGTTTGTGGGCATCCGTTCCCAACCACATGAACACATCCTCCGTACTATTACCCAGGCTCGAAAATCACTGCGCCTGTGCTTGGCTAGACTGAGGTTTCGGTGGTTCGATCCGGTAGCCCAGATTTCGGAGCTGCCGAATCATTTTGGCCGTGCGCTTTTGTTTTGACTGCTTGGTGACGGCTGGGCCGCGTTCTTGGTAACGGACTCCCTGATGCAGGATCGACCAGATCAATCGGCACTGTCGGTGGGCAATGGCCCCGATGGCTTGATTATGTCCGAGGCGTGGGACGCAACGGCGATACACAATCTCGAAGATGCTTCCCTTGGTTCTAGCTGCAGCGTTGGCCGCCTGATTGAGTAAGCGTCGCATATGGCGGTTGCCCTTCGGAGAACGGTGACTGTAATTCACGCCCGCGCTCTCGTTGTCACCGGGGCAAGCGCCCACCCACGAGGAGAGACACTTCTCGGAGGGAAAGGTCGCGGCGGTGGGACCGACTTCGGCAATGATCTGTTGCGCTGAGTCCACTCCCAGACCGGGCATCTCCGCCAGCCGTTCGACTGCATCCTGGTGATCCGTGAGCAGACTAGCCATCTCCTGATCCAGTTGGCCGATCTGCTCGTCGATCAATCGCAATTCCTCCAACGCCATCTTCAGTAGCCGCCGATAGACGGCGTTCAAGTCCGTACAAGCGCCCAGCGCGTCGCACAACTGTTCTGGCGTGGCGCGCAAGCGCTCATCCGCCAAAGCGGCCAAAGCCGCCGGGTTGGTTTCGCCCTCGGCGAGTGCCTTCAGCATACGCCGTGCGCTGACGCCCAGTAGATCGGTGACCAGGCTGGATAATTTAATGTGGGCCTCTTCCAGAAGAGCCTCCACTTGGTTCTGTAACCGCACGCGATCGCACCTCAACTGGTATTTCTTGCGCGTTACTGTCCGCCATAGACGCTGCTCGGCATCGGGCACAAAGCTCAGAACCAATTCTCGAGCTACCAGCCGCTTCACCAGGCGTTCGGCATCGACGAAATCCCTCTTGCGTCCGCGCCGCCCGCGATTGGACTGCGCCTGCGCCAGATGCAACGTTCCGGATCTCCGGCGTGCGCCTTCGCGCTTCTCGCGCAGCGGCTTCCAATACTGTTCCAGCGCTCCCCAAACTGGTTTCCAATATTGCGCCGTCGATTCCATGACTACTTCTTCGGCTTCTTGCTCGACGAGCCATGCAGCCAGCGAGCGCAATTGTTCGGGGTTGCTGCCAAACATCCTCCGCTCAAACTGGAACTCGCTTTCGACTTCAACGTTGGAGACAACCACAGCCAGCATCTTTTTATGAACATCGATTCCCGCTATCCTATACGGCATCGTTTCCTCCTGGCCGGGAGCGGAGAGCGTGCTGCGGCTACCTTAACCAGGCTCGCGGGCTATCGCCGCTCCCCCAGGGGAAGACAACGATGCCCATTTATCCGCTCAAACACGCACGCTCCGGATCAGACAGGGTCACAGCTTCGGCTTCTCCACTGAGTCTTCGACCTCGCCGCTCCGGACCGCGGCGATCTTACCTCTAAGTGATTTTCATGGGGTTCCGCGGGCCTCGCGGCCCTAATGGGACAGGGTCGAAAGTCGCGGTCTCAGTATTGAAAACAAAACGGTTACTGGGGGGACTTTCATGAGTTTTCGCGGGCCGAAGGCCCTAACTGACAGCCAAGACGGACCTGGAGCCGCTGCTTGCTGTA
>DATLKS010000634.1:0-2385 GCA_035538255.1 Terriglobales bacterium | reverse complement strand
AAAAGCAAAGCGCTCGGCTGTGATCCAAGCGCCAGACGAATGCCAAACTCGCGAATGCGTCCACTAACTGAAAACGCCAACACGCCCGCGACTCCTACGATCGCAATCACGAGCGCAACGGCCGCGAATCCGCCGAAGACGAATGTATTCAACCGATCCGGCGTGAGTACTTCAGCGCGCACGTCCTCGAGAGTGGCGGCATGCTCAACCGGCTCGTCTGCAGAGAGGTTACGGATCAGCCGTGTAATCGGCGTCACCAGCGCATAAGGATCCGTGTGCGTGTGAATGAACAAGCGACCGCCGAAGAGCTGGCCCTGCTGGAATGGGTGATACACGGTGACTGCCGGACCGGGGACGATATGATCGTCGTCGATATCCGCAGCCACGCCAACGATTCGCAACGGTTCCGATTTAATGCCGATGAACTTCATGATCGGATCTGTCCACGTAATGTGACGGTTGACCGCGTCCTGATTTGGGAACATCCGCTGCGCCAAAGTCTGGCTTACGATGACAACGCCTTCGGCACCCTTCCGGTCAGAATCGTTGAAGTCGCGTCCTGCGACGATCGGAACTCTCAAAGACGAGAAAAATCCGGGGGAGATGGTTCGGAGCTGCGCGCGAGGATCTTCTTCACCGGACGCGCGAACGTGGCCTTCGGCAGAGAACTCAAAACCCGGGCCAAACGCCCCTGCGTCGCGCCATGGTGTAACGATACCGAATGCGGCATTGTCTACGCCCGGTAGTTCCTTGATGCGGCGCAGCGTTTCTTTGTAGAAGTCCACGACTTGCTCCGGCGTCTTCCCATACGAAACGGCCGGCACATTGATGGAGAGCACGTTGTGAGTGTCGAAGCCCGCATGCGTATGTTGCAATGCAAGCAGGGTTTTGAGCAGCACGCTTGCGCCGGCCAGCAGAATGAAGGATGCGGCGATTTGCGTTATTGCGAAGGCGCGCAGCCGTTTGGTCGTGTTGCCGGTGATTCGCGGACCACCGCTCGCCAAACCGACCCCCTGCGAGGTGTTTGCCAGCGGCAGACGCGGCACAAACGCCAAGACGACAGCGGCGATAAGTGCGAGTGCGGCGCTCACCCACAGCATGCTCGAATCCACGGTCAAATCAAGTGCGCGCACAGAGAACTTCGAAGCATAGCGCGCGAGAACTGCGACCATGGGTCGCGCGCTCAAGACACCGAGCGTCGCCCCGGCAATGCAGAGAAGAAGGCTTTCAGACAGTAGCGTCCAGCGCAGCGCTCTGGTGCTCGCGCCCAATGCGGCACGAATTGCGAGTTCACCCTCGCGTCGCACCGTCCGGGCGAGGATCAGGTTGGCGACGTTGGAACATGCGATCACAAATACCAGCGCCGAAGCGACGAGAAGCACCAGCAGCACGGTTCGCGCATTCGAGGTGATCTGGTCGCGCAGCATTCTGGCCTCGATCGAAGAGTTCGCAGTTTTCCCGTAGGCCTCGGGGTGCTCTTTTTTGATTCCTTCGTATACGGTAGCCAGCTCGGCACGAGCCTGATCGAGAGTGACGCCGGGAGCGAGCCGTCCGAAAAGTTCGGTCATGCGATGAACGCGCCCGGTGACCATCGTCGCCGAGAGATGATGCGGGCTGGTCACGATATTGGAGATGATCTCGGTTTGAGTCGGATAAGGTATGGACGGTTCCAGCACACCTACGATTGTGGCCGAACGCGTGCCGATGGAATCCAGCCTGATCGTCTTGCCGATTACCGATGGATCGCTCTTTAAGGCAGTGGTCCAGAAGCGATAGGTAAGCACCGCTGCACCGGCGGCGTTGGGGCCATCATCGTGTTCGTCGAGCAGACGGCCGAGAATGGGCCGCAGCCCCACCACCTGGAAGTACGATCCGCCGACGACGCCTCCGCGCACCACGCGAGGTTCGCCGAGTCCGATCATGGTGAAGCCCATGGTAGAGAAGTCGCCAAATTCGCTGATGGTTTTCACGCGTGCCTTCAAATCCTGGATTTCCGGCACGGAGAAGGTTGCGTTCTCCACACCTAGGCCGCGGGCACTCTGGCGAATGTAGATCAGCCGATCCTCGCCCCGGTTGACGAGCGGCTTCAGGAGGACTCCACGAACCAGACTGAAAATGGCGGCGTTCGCGCCGATCCCAAGCGCCAAGGTCAGAATCACGGTGACCGACAGCCCGGGGGCTCGCATCAGCGACCGCATCGCTACTTTTAAATCCTGGAACATCACCTCTGGGTGGAGCGTCATCGTTGATCTCCTAGAGTTGATATGCGAGCTTGCTCTCAAGGCTTGGGTCGAAACGAGTCAATCTTTACTTTTCACTTTAGTCTGCAGGTTTACGTCCTGTATTAAAGAAATCGTAAGTTATTGATTTCAGAAGTACAATTGG
>DATLKS010000633.1:0-7136 GCA_035538255.1 Terriglobales bacterium | reverse complement strand
AGTGTCCGCGAAGATGAGTGTCCTTGGCGTCAATGGTGGTGGCGAAGGCCTCGAGCGCGTCGTCGTAAGAATGATGAAGCGAGCTGAGGAGACGCAGATTGTCTGCGATCTGGCGGCGCAGGGAATCGGCAAGCGCGTGATTGTGTAAAACCAGAGCCAGCTGCGGCGCCAGCAGTTCGAGACTCTCAATATCCAGGGTGCCGTATGACTCCCGGCCAAGTCGAGCGCCCAGCGCCAGCATGCCGATGGGCCCGGTGCTCACCCGTAGCGGCGCAAGACATTCAACAGAGGAGAGGAAAGGAGCTTGCAGAGAACCGAAGAATTCCTGGATGTCCTGCGGCCGCGCGGGAACGCGTGGACCGCGCGCCTGATGCCAATATTGCGGCTGCGCTCCAATCAGCGGCAGAACAGCTTTGGCATTCAAAGATGGGAATCCGTGCGCGGCAACGCAGGTGAGTTTACTGCCGCTGCCGTCGAGCAGCAGAAGCGCAGCCTGCTCTGCCTCAAAAGCGAGGGCGACGCGTTCAAGAATCTGCCCGGCAGCGTCGGAGAATTCGTGATCCGCCGTAGCCACCGGTCCCATCTCGGCAATGGTTCTCAATACGGCGAAGAGGCGGACAAGCTTCCAGTTTTGTTCCATCACAGACGAAGCGACGGAAGCGACAGAGCATCTACAACATAGCACCTGCAGTGGGACAACGGTGAAGTTGTGAGTGGAAGATTAGTTGCTGGTTTGGTACATGGCCGGTGTTCGGTACAAATTATATTCTTCGTGTACGCGAGCCTGGAAGCCAGATGGGCGTTATGTTTTATCCCACAGGCGTGAGCCCTGGGTATCATGGGAAAGCAATCGAGCTCCGTAGGGGCGGTATTTTCGTTGCAGGTGGACAAAAAGAAAAAGTAAGATCAGCGCAATTCCGATGCTGATCCCGCGATGAAAACCCGCGGGCGCTCACTCTCCATCTTTTCGCGCGTGTAACTATCCTATCCCCCGCCCTTTCGCACACTCGCGAGATCAATCCCTAACTGCTGGCACTTCTTATAAAGATGACTGCGCTCCAATCCCAACGCCTTGGCGGTATTCGTGATGTGGTGCTGCTGACGTTCGAGCTCGTCGAGGATAAGCTTGCGTTCTACTCGGTCCATACGCTCTGCCAGAGTGCCCTGGCCGTCGACTACGGATCTTCCCGAAAGGGAGGGAGTTGAAGCTGCCGGCAGCGCCATCCGCACTGTCGCGAGATCCACTTGATCGTTCGAAGCGAGCAACAGCAGACGTTCGATCATGTTGCGCAGCTCGCGGACGTTTCCAGGCCACGCATACTTCTGCAATTCCGCGACTGCCTCAGGAGTGAACACAGCCGGCTTCCAGTTGTTCTGGCGTGCGATCTGCTTCTGAAAATGCTCGATCAAAACGGGAATATCGTCGCTGCGTTCGCGCAAAGGAGGCAGCGTGACAGGGAAGACGTAAATGCGGTGAAAGAGATCCTGGCGGAACTTGCCTTCGCGCACCAGCTCACTCAGATCTCGATGCGTCGCGACGATCACGCGCACATCAACTTTTACCGTCCCCCTGCCGCCGATGCGTTCGACCTCGCCTTCTTCCAGAACGCGCAGGAGCTTGGCCTGCATAGGCAGCGGCATGTCTCCAATTTCGTCGAGGAAGAGCGTGCCTCCGCTCGCTTGCTCGAATTTGCCGAGATGCCGCGCGGCAGCGCCGGTGAACGATCCTTTTTCGTGGCCGAAGAGCTCGCTTTCGATCAGCTCTGCGGGAACGGCTGCACAGTTGAGCGTGATAAACGGTCCGCCACTGCGAGGGCTCTGGTGATGCAACGTCCGAGCAACCAGTTCTTTTCCCGTTCCGGTCCCGCCCAGAATGCAGACGCGCGTCTCGCTGGCGGCGACGCGCTCGATTTGCGCCATTAGGCGCGACATTAGCTCGCCGCGCCACACCAGCTCATGCTTGCCCAGCGTTCCGCGCAACTCTCGATTTTCTTCTTCCAGGCGCGTGAGCCGAACCGCGTTCTCCAAGGTCAGCAGAAGCTTTTCGGTCGAGATTGGCTTTTCCAGGAAGTCGATGGCGCCAAGCTTGGTTGCGCGCACTGCCATGTCGATATGCGCTTGGCCGGACATCATTACCACCGGGGTGGTTACGCCTAGTGCCTTGATCTCTTCGAGCAGCGCGATTCCGTCTTTTCCCGGCATCACCACGTCGGAGAGAATCAAATCGAAGCTCTGGTTCTTCACCAACTCGATAGCGCGAGAAGGCGAATCGCAGACGGTTGCCTCGTGCCCGGCGAGCCGAAAGGCGCGCGACAGGGAAGCGAGCGTGTTGGGTTCGTCGTCGATGATGAGCAGATGGGCTTTTTTCATGCGTGGGTAAACGCAGCCGTCTTCCATTTTCGCATCAGCACGGGATCAGCGTGGATACGGCCTCTCTCGCTTCGGCTGACAGCTCCTAAAATGAAACCGAGCTTCGGTTGCCTTCAGCCAACCTCTAGCCATGTGGCTCCCGCCATCATTGCGAACTGCGAATCGTGTAATTTCACAAATTGACCAGCCTTGGACGGCGGAATTCACATCTTCGCACTCTCGCCCAACACCCGGCCGTGAGGGGCTGTGTCCACGTTGGATCGTGCGCGCTTGAACTCCATCCGAAATGTCGTTCCCTTTCCAGGACGGCTCGATACCGAGATGCGTGCACCGTGGTCGCTGATCACGGACTGCACGATAGCCAGACCAAGCCCGGTACCGTGTTGCTTGGTGGTGTAATAAGGAGTAAACAGCCGGCCTGCTTCTTCCTCGCTGAGTCCCGCTCCTGTATCAGCGATCTCGACAACAACGGCCCCAGCCGAAGCCGACGTCTCGATGCGCAACTCGCCCCTATCCGGCATGGCATCAATTGCGTTCAGAACTAAATTCTCGAAAGCGCGGCGGAGCAGGTCGGGATCTCCCGCGATCGTTGTGTCGCCAGCAGCAAACTTCATTTCCAGCTTGATTGGACGAGCGCCGGCGGTCAGCTGCGGAGCAAATAACCGAGTAATCTCTCCCAGGAGCTCATTCACGTTCACCTGCTGCCAGTGGGGCGTTGGCATCTTCGAGAAGTCGCTGAAGCGGCCGATGATCTTCCTGAGGTTGCTCAGTTCCGCCAGCAGCGTCGTCGTGCTTTCGGCGAAGATCTCGTTGAACTCGGGCGAGTTCTGCTGCCGAGCTTTCATCAAGTTTTCGACCGTGATCTGCAAGGGGAAAAGCGGATTCTTCAGCTCGTGCGCGAGTCGACGCGCGAGTTCGCGCCATGCAGCCACGCGTTCAGCCTGCAGCGCGCGATCACGTTGCTGCAACAGCTCGCCGGTCATCTTGTTGAAAGAGGCAATCAGGCGCGCGACTTCGTCTTTGTCGCTCAAGGATTCCGCGGCAACCTTGCGCTCCCAATTTCCCGCAGCGACGTCCTCCGCGGCCGAGGAAAGTTCTTCGATCGGACGGCTGATGCGCCCCGCCCACCAGCCGCTTACGAGGATGCTCAGCACGATTCCCGCGAATGCGATCAGCAGTGCAGTATTGCGGATAGTGCGGCGCAGGTTGCTCAATGCATTCTGGCTAGTCGCGATTACGAGCACAGCGAGCGGCTGGCGGGAATCACGGCCCGAGAGCGGTATGGCGCGTAGCGAGTAAGAAGTGCCCTTGAGTCGAGCACGCCCACTGACCTCGTTGTTTCCGTTTAGGGCCTGTTCCAGTACGGGCTTGAGATCGTCAGGCAACGGAATTTCTCCCGAGATATCCTGCAGTTCGCCCGGCGAACTTCCAGCAGGTTGCCAGAGGAGGAGGCTGGTTCCGGCGGGCAAAACCAAGTTGCGGAGAAAATTGGAATCAATGTGGCGTCCCGCAACCACGTAGAAGGTACGGTCCGTTCCAGTGACTTCTCTGACGACGAGCAGCGCCAGGCCTTTTCCCTGCGCGGTTTCCTGCTCGCGAAGAAACGGCTGCTGCTCCTGCCAATTCGGGACTGTTGCCACCCACTCTTCGCGTACTCCGAATCTCGCCGGCCACTCTGCTGAGGAGATGATCGTGCCGTCTGGTCCGAGAATGTCTAGATAGTCGAGCCGCTGCTCCGAGGCGAGTGTTGCTGCGAGATTTAGGTAAGGCGCGGCGTCTCCTCCGGGAGCGCTAAGTGCCAGGGCCATGTTGCGGATCTGTTGTGAACGTGCGATGGCCTCGGCTTCAAGAGCGAGTGTCTGTCCTTGAAGTTCAAATTCCTTGTCCAACTGGCCCTTGATGGCATATGCCTGCTTGTCCTCGAAACTGTGAAATGCCTTTCTTGCCCCGACTGTGGCCACATAAGCGATCAGTCCAACCGTGACTACCACAATGCCGCCGAAGATCAGCAGCAGACGCCAGCGCAGGCTCACTTCGTCGCCTCAATCCAGAGACTTCCCAAATCGACATCGCCTGCGATTCCGCTTTTCCAATCGTGAACGATAGGCGCGAGCACGAAGGCCTCGGGAATCTGGGCAATGGGAATGATGGAGTAGTCCCTGAGGACGTCGTTCTCGGCCGTAAACAGGCCGTCACCAGAACGAGTGGAGTCAGCCTTCTGCAGCGCCGCATTATCGAAGATGTCACCAATGCTATTTAGCGCGGATGCTGGATCAGACGCTTCAATGCGCACGCGTACAAGCCTGACGTCGGCGTCGAAGCTGCGAAACATCGGCGATTCAGGCCTGGCTTGCAGCGTGATGCCCGCATCTCTCGCATTGAGCGAGACTCGCTCGCCGATGAGCTGGGCGAGATTGTCGTTGCTGTCGTAGGAAAGAGATAAAGGAGCCAGAGACTGCACTTGATTGCGAAGGCGCGCTGCAGTGCCAATATCCTGCGGTGCATTGAAGAGGTGCGCATAGCCAGAGATCCATTCGGGCAGCAGGGCAGCGCTGGGCTCGCCCTGCCGACGGAGCAAAACTGAGTAGATCGAGTTCCGATCGATGGCGTGCGCGATAGCAGCGCGAATTTTCTGATCGGCGACAGACGCATGGTTTGCGTTGAAAACCAATGCGATCACTTCGATAGGCCGGGTGAACATTGCCGCCGAGGTACTCGTAGGCCGGGGCTGCGTCGGATCGCCTTCGATCACATCGGCGCGTCCCAGTTGAAAGTCGTTCACCTGGTCCGCCAGTGGCCTGCCCATCAGGATGTGAATGCGATCTACAAATGGACGTCCCTGCCACGAGTCATCGAACGCCTGCAGATCGACATATTGCCCAGGTCTGAAGTCGCTGATAGCAAATGGGCCGCTGCCGATCCAGCGCCCATCGGTTCCGGCAATGCAAATCGAGTTTCTCGATTTCGCCAGCTCATACAGAATGCCCGATATGGGAGTCTCGGACTGAATGATCAGATCCTTTGCGTTAACCTGCACGTGCCAGCTTGGATTTTGCGCAGAGAGGGCATTCGCTGCGATCTGCGGCGTCAACATTGTTCCGTTCTGCATGGCCACGCCATCGCGCAATGTGAAATGCCATGCGCGTCCCTCATTCTCCCAGCGCCACGAGGCCGCCAGCGAAGGACGAGGACTGCCGTTGTCATCGATCGTGACCATACGGTCGCATACGCCGCGAAGCAGAACATCGCGCAGGAGCGCGCGACTGCCATTCACGTCGGGCACAATGTCGAACGAGCTGAGGCTTCCGCGCATTTCGACGCGCACAGTCCCGCCATAATGAGGGCGCGCTGCCGCATTGGAAACGTCCGTGAAGCTAAGGGCTGCAGCGAGGACTAAGCAGATACGCTTCATAAGATCCAGAGGGGGAGGCGATAACAGCAACTGCCCGCTGCCGGTCGGCAGTGGCATTCAGATTCATCACGGCTCCCGAGAACGAAACCGGCTGCGATGCCGCCCGCAATTCCGAACTGGAGCCGGCGTATGCGGCGATCGAATCAGGCTGGTTGAAATCTCCACTTGCGCTGGCTAGGACCAAATCGGGAAGACACGCGTTCTGAACGGCTGTCAGGCTGCTTCCAAACTTCGGCGCCAGTACCGATGAGCCCTGGCCGGTGGCGCTCAATCGCAATTGGCCGTCCAAGCCGGAGTAGATGGCGCGATCCGCCAACACGGCCGCGGAATAGAAAGGTTCCGTGTTCCCGTTCTGGGTTCCCGCTCCGGACAGGATGCCATTAAAGAAATTTCGGCTCGCGGCATAGAAAGCAAGCAGACGACGGTCATCGCTTAACGGCCACGGATCGTCGCTGGCGCGACACGTAAACGAAAGTGCCTGTGTGATGACTCCATTGCAGTGCGTCGCAGGAAGATAGGCATCGAAGATGCTGCCTTGCTGGACCACGATCCTTCCGCGCAGATCGCGACTGCCTCTCGCCACGGGGCTGAGAGGCACAGTCTGTGACAGCCGCCACTGCGACGCCTGCATTTGATAAAGTTGAACCGCCGCCGGCGTAAGCGCGAGCAGATGCGTTCCTTCGCCGATTCTGCCCTCCATCAGCGCAACATCGAGCAGAGGCTCTTCGGAAGAAATCAGCAGCGTCCGCGCCAGCACCACCGGCTCGCCTGCGACGTTCGTCGGAGACTTCGGCCTCGGCAGCTCGAGAATGGCGATCTTGCGTGAATCGCCTTCGAGAATCTCCGCCGTCCAGACGTAATTACGGAAATTTTCCGAAAGAATGAGATTGATAGTGGTCCCGCCGCCTTCAGCTCCCTTCGCGCGCCATCCACGTCCTTGAAGCTCACGCAGCAGCTCGGTCCGCAGCGTTGGGATCGCATCACTGTTCAAGGAAGATCGGTTGGTAATTGAAAGGGAAACAGCGCCCGGAGTGGCGCGCCCGCTGATTTTGGCAGCCAGTTGGGCCGCAGCCGAAGGCAAGTCCTGAGCCATGACATGCGGCAGTTCCAGCAACACCAGCAATCCCGCAAGCAACCAGCGGCAAAGCAATTTCAGCATGAGCTAGCCGGAGTGTAGCACGGAGATCAGTGCGGAAATGGTGATCAGTATGGATCAAGCAAGCTCAAACCGGGAAGCCGCGCAGCGTGGCGGTCGAATGTCAGCGTTCTGGAGGGAGCAGCTTGCCCGGATTCCAAGCGTCTGACTAATCATGAACTCGAATAGGCTTGGTGTCACGCAGGGCGTCGCATTGCT
>DATLKS010000632.1:0-2257 GCA_035538255.1 Terriglobales bacterium | reverse complement strand
ATTGTTTACGCGGTGGACGATCGACAGATCGCGGGTCTTCCTGGTTTCACGGCAGCATTGTACTTGCATTCGCCGGAAACGCCTCTCAAGCTCGATGTCTTGCGCGGGCCGCAAAAAGTGTCGCTGCGCGTTAATGCGCTGCAACAGGATGACGTGGAAAATGAGCTCGTCAATCTGGACGCGCATAGCTTGCTCGATCGTCTGGGCGTGTATGTCGTCGATTTGAATGATAAAGTCCGTGCGGCGCTTCCCGACCTGCGCGTTCCTTCCGGAGTGATTGTAATCGCCCAATCCTCAGAACCGAACTCTGCCACCTCACGCCTCCGCGCAGGTGACATCATCCATACCCTGAACCAAACCCCAATTGATTCGGTCGAGCAGCTGAGGGCGATGCTCAGGGATTTGAGACTTGGCCAAGCGGTTGTGCTTCAGATCGAACGGACTGGAAAATTGCAATACGTGGCGTTCGATTGGGGTGACTGAAGTCCCCGGTATTTTCGATTCGATGCTCGAACCGGCGACGCGGGCAATTGGTTCGGCTATACGCCGGTATCTGGCTATTTCTCTGCACCGCAGGGGCGAGACTAATAGGTGAGTTCAAAGGCCACGTTAACCGCGAGCGTCATCGGATCAGGCCCCAATGGTCTTTCGGCTGCGATCGTTCTCGCTGCTGCCGGCCTTGCTACCACTGTCTTTGAACGTAATGCTCAAATCGGGGGAGCGTGTTCCACCGCAGAGATCACACTACCGAATTTCCGTCAGGATCTAGGATCCTCTGTCTACCCCATGGGCGTAGCGAGCCCCTTCTTTCGTTCGCTTCCCGTCAACATTCCCTGGATCGAACCAACCGCGCCATGCGCCCACCCGCTCGACGACAGAACCACCGTCATGCTTGAACATTCCATAGAAGCTACGGTCGCAACTCTAGATGCATGCGACGCCAGCAGATATCGTTCTTTGATAGCGCCCCTTACTTCAAAATTTGCGGAGTTGTCCGAAGACATTCTTGGGCCAATTCAGCGCGTCCCGCGCCACCCATTTGTACTCGCACGCTTCGCTTCCTCGGCACTTCAATCTGCTGCGTCGCTGGCTCGCTCTCATTTCACTGGAAAACGCGCTCAAGCCTTTTTTGCCGGTATGGCAACGCATTCTGTGCTTTCCCTGGATGCCCCCGCTTCAGCCGCCGTCGCTATGACTCTCATGGCTGCCGGTCACGCCAATGGCTGGCCCATTCTACGGGGCGGCGCTCAAGCTCTCCCCGATGCCCTCGCTCAGCATTTAGAAGATCTAGGTGGCCGTATAGAAATCAATCACGAAGTTACAGGACTCCCAGAGGCTGACCTCATTCTCGCCGACATCACTCCCCGACAACTTCTTCGCATCGCAGGCTCTCAACTGCCCTCACGTTATTGCAGACGGCTCGAGCGCTTCCGTTATGGCGCCGGCGCCTATAAGATTGACTATGCTTTGAGTGCTCCTATTCCTTGGGCGGCCGCGGAATGCTCACGGGCTGCGACCGTCCACATTGGGGGCTCGCTTGAAGAAATTGCCGAGTCGGAGCGAACTTTCACTTCTGATCGACCCTTCGTGCTTCTCGGTCAACCGTCGCTCTTCGACCCGAGTCGCGCTCCCGTTGGCCGGCATACTGCCTGGGCCTACTGCCACGTACCTAACGGAAGCGCGGAAGACTATACCGAGTCCATCGAACGGCAGATCACACGCTTCGCTCCGGACTTTCGCGATTGCATTTTGGCCCGATCCATTTCCTCACCCGCGGCGCTTGAGAAGTGGAACCCAAATTTGATTGGCGGCGACTTTCTGGGAGGCACGATGGATTTCCGACAGCTTCTCTTTCGCCCCACACCCTCACTCTATCGCACACCGCGCCCCAATCTTTACCTTTGCGGAGCATCGACTCCCCCAGGTGGAGGTGTCCATGGAATGGCTGGCTATCACGCCGCTACGATGGCGCTTGTGCATCTCAATCGTTAATTCGCAATTGACGAGGCTGTTCTTGCAGATGCATGAGCCATGCCTGGTTTCCATTGATCCCGCAGCCGATGGATCCGCAACTGTAGCAGACGAAAAAACCGGAAGAGGATCCGCGGAATCTTGAGTACGTTGCAGTCCGTGGAATCGAAATGGCCATGGTTAGGCGCCACCCAACCCCAGGGTCGGGTTCACAGCCGACTTCGCTTCGATCACCTTTAATTCGTGAGTGTCGGATGGGATTTCGTGCTCGTCTGTCAGCTGTCCT
>DATLKS010000631.1:0-6320 GCA_035538255.1 Terriglobales bacterium | reverse complement strand
CTCGCGGATCGCAAGAAAGACGTGATTGAACGCCTCGAGCGTCTGGAAAACCCGGTCAGGCTTGGAATCCTCGAGCGAGATTCCGGCCGAGAAGGTCTTTTGCGCTGAGCTGACTAAGATGGCCTTGACGTCGCTTCTGCCATTGAGGCTTTCGATGCTCTGTGCCATCTCGGTCATCATCGGTACCGTAAGCACGTTGTAGGGAGCGTGGTTTAGCGTGATCCGGGCAATAGCATCTACGACGTCAAATTGAATGAACTTGAGCTGCTCGCTTAGCGTGGGGGTAGCCATTTGTACCTCAGGATTTAGGGCGAATTATGTCATACGACAGAGCCTCGGAGGATACCGAATGGAGGTGTCCTGCTGGGTTCTGATTGCCCGAATTGACACGTTGTATCGGCTGACCTGAGAATAGCAACGTAGGCGCTATTCGGCGCTTTTCATCGTTGGCCGATACGCGGAAGAAGGAACCCGTATGGCAAAAATTCTCTGCGTGGATGATGAGCCCCACGTTGTCACTCTAAAGTGCGCCATCCTGGAATCTGCCGGTCACTCAGTGACCGCTTGCACTTCAGCCCGCGACGCCATCGAGCAACTCCGTCATAACGCCTATGACGCCGTCGTTACTGATTGGCGACTTGGCGATGCCAACGGGCGGGCTGTCGTTCAGGCAGCTAAAGATCACTCCAGCATGCCGGTCGTCGTAGTCTCCGGATACGTTGCCGAGGCCTTTCAGGCCGCCGAGCCGTTAGCAGATCTTTATCTCGAGAAACCTGTCAATCCAGAAGAACTCGTCACCATCGTCAACGAACTGCTGAAGAATCAAGAGCGCGATGGCGAGGTGAAGAAAACCAGCAGTAAACAGTAGCGGCTAGCAATTACTTATCTCAAATGGAAACCCAGCGCACGGCTGGGTTTCGCTATTTGGCTCAAATTTCGCTAATCGCTAACTGCTAATTGCTAATCGCCTGATTCGTTGTGCTTCCTACCAACGCCGCAGCTGCTTCATTCAGAATGCGGTGATGGATAGTAAAGAGCGCCAACTCCAGCCGATCTGAAACTCCGATCTTATCGTAGACATTGCGCAGATAATTTTTGATTACCTGCTCGGTAGTTCCCAACTGCGTTGCGATCTCTTTATTCTTAAAGCCCTGAACGATCAGCGCGACGATGCGCAGCTCCTTCGGGGTGAGCCGGTCACGCACTCTTGCGCCCACGATGTCGTTCTCTGTAGCTTCGGCTGCGGCTCCAGTGTCCTGCACCCAAGTCTCGCCGCGCGAGACTTTGCGGACGCACTCGACCAGCGCGCTACCGCTCACATTGCGGAAGACTACGCCGCTGATGCCGAGCTGCAAATACTGGGCGCTGTTGTCGCTGCTTTCAATCACGATGATCAATCGCGTCTTCGTCTTCTTCGCGAGCTCGACGAGCTGACGAATGTCCACGTGCATCGCGGTCGAGAAGATGAGAACGTTAGCGCGGAAGCTTTCGATTGCGACCAGCATCCGGTCGGTGTTTTCACATTGAGCGACGATTCGGAAATCGTCTTCAACGGCCAGCACCTTCGCAGCGCCGGCGCGGAATATGGCTTGACTATCGGCCAGGATGATCTTCAGCATCTGTTATGCGGCGATGACCGCCGACCTCGTTCCGTTCCCAACCAATGGGCTCGGGAATATTAAATAACCAAGGCAGAATTGCCTGGTCACAGCTTAGCTATGCCCCACGAACAAATTTGTAGTTGTCGATTACGCAGGCGACGCCGCCTTTGTTTGCGTCTGGCCGCTCTCTACGAACTACTCGACCCTGGCAGCGAACGCGTACGTCGTGGTTGCCGCCGATAATGTCTGACGGCAGCGTAATCTCGAACTCGATATGAGAGCCAACTTCCAGCTCAGCGTCGGCGTGAATATATACACCGGCGGCGCTCACGTTCTGCGTTGTGCCTGAAGTCTGGTCTGCGGACTCTCCCTCCCGAATGGTTATCGGCAGATTGAGAGGAAATCTCCTGCCTGTTCTCGCGTCGGACAACTGTTTCTCCTTATTCGACCCTTGATTACAGGGTTATGTATCAAGGCAACCGGGGTAGGGCAATTCGGTTTATACCACGACCTGTGCGATTTACCGCATGAATAAGGGATATTAGCGTTGATTCTCAGTATTACTCCTAGCACATTTTTGGTTACTAAAGTGTCGGTCTGTACGTGAGCTTGCCTTCCAATTTGATATCGGCGTCGGATTGTCCCACATAGATATTGAAAACGCCGGGATCAGCTTTCCACGAATGAGACTTGACGTCGTAATAAGAAAGAGCGCGGGCATCGAGCGGAATAGAAACATGTTTAGTCTCTCCTGCTATGAGGTAAACCTTGGAAAAACCTTTCAATTCTTTCGGTGGACGCGGGACCGAATTGTGTGGGTCTCCCACATAGACCTGCGCCACATCGGCGCCTGCACGCGAACCAGTGTTGGTCACATCGAAGCTGACTGTTACTGGACTGCCGCTAAAGTTTGCTGTTGCAGGTGAAATCGCGAGGTTCTTATAGGCAAAGGTCGTGTATGACAGCCCAAAACCGAACGGAAAAAGCGGCTTGATGTTATCGTGATCGAAGTGGCGATAACCGACGAATACGCCTTCGGAATATTTGATCCGTTTCGGCCCATCGTTCGGATAGTAACTATTGAAAGCGGCGTTATCTTCCAGACGCTTTTCAAGCGAGATCGGCAAGCGTCCTGATGGGTTGTAATCACCGAATACCAACTGCGCCAACGCCGTGCCACCTTGCTCGCCGGAGTACCAGCCGTGCATCAGAGCCGGTACCTGGTCGATCCACGGCGCCATATCGACGTTTCCACCTGCAGTGAGAACGACAATGGTTTTCTTGTTGGCTGCGGTGATCTCCTTGATCAATTCGTCTTGACCGGGAGGCAGGCGGAAGGTGCGACCTCCGCCTTCGGTCTCGATGGTTGCATCGAATCCCGGAAACAGCAGCACAGCATCGGCACTCGAAGCGATCTGCTTTGCAGCGGGATCGACTGCTTCTGACGTAGGCAGCACGCCCAGCGAAACCCGTTTTGGTCCCCACGCGTTGCGGCGGTAGTACTCCAGACGGACCTTGTGCTTGCTTCCCTGCTCAAGGGAAAGAGTTCCGAAATTGAGAATCGCAGTCGCACGCTCCCAGTTGTCGGCCACTGGCTTTTCATCGACGAATAGGCGCCATCCGCCGTTCTCGCCCGGCCCGAGGACAAAGAAATCATGCGGACCGCTGGTGTGAGCGGTGTAGTAGCCTGTCCAGCGAATCGAGCCGGTTCCCGTCGCCGCATCGTAACTCTCTGACCCGAAGTTCACATGCCGATCGACGTGCGTGTGTACCGGCGACCCGCTCAGATTCATGTTGTCAAATTCCTCCGAGCGCAGTCCGGCTTCGCCGTTGTTTTCGTCGGTGGTGAAATCCGTCGCATCGGCGATTTCCCGAAATGGCTTCAAACCGGCATGATAGAGAACCTTCGCGCCACCGGATCCGGCACCCGACAAATAGTTTGTCAATCCTTCGAGGTAACTGACGGCATGAAAGGGCTGGACGTGGGCGCTGCCCCCGCCGACAGGCTGCGCGGGAAAGGCGTCAGGTCCGATCACAGCGATCGTCTTAATGTTCGCTTTGTGCAGCGGCAGGATATTGCCTTCATTCTTCAGCAGCACAAAGCTCTCGCGAGCGGCTTCAAGGGCGACCTGTCCTCCCTCGGGATTGAGCTTAGGAATGCTTGTATTCGTCTGTTCGCGATCGAGAAAACCGAAGCGAATTGCGGTGCGAAGAATTCGACGAACATGATCGTCGATGGTTTGCTGCGAGACTTTCCCGGATTGAATGGCGGGCAGCAGCGTCTCCCGATTCATGAACTTGCCTGAAGGCATTTCGAGATCGAGCCCGTTATTGGCGGCGGCGACTCCATCATACGTCGCGCTCCAGTCGGACATGATGATTCCATCGAATCCCCAGTCCTTATTCGCCACCTCAAGATTAATGAAGGAGTTCTGAGTGGCGTGCTCCCCGTTAATGAGGTTGTAGGAGTCCATAACGGCGCCGACATGCGCCTCTTTGACGGCCGACTCGAACGTCGGCAGATAGATTTCGCGCATGGTGCGCTCGTCGATCTCTGAGTCGGTGTTATGGCGGTCGTACTCCGAGTTGTTGCCCATGTAGTGCTTGATAGTCGCAATCACGCCCTGGCTCTGCACACCTTTTACATAGGCAACCGCTGTGCGGGCCGCGAGAAACGGATCTTCGCCGAAATACTCGAAGTTGCGGCCATTCATCGGAGCGCGATGAATGTTTACTCCGGGTCCAAGCAGGAAGTGAACACCGCGTGCGCGACAATCTTCGCCCAGGACCTTGGCCATCCGCTCTACCAATTCGGGATTCCAAGAGGCAGCAAGTCCGATGCCGCCCATGGTCGTCGATGGCCCATAATTGCGCACGCCCACTGGTCCATCCGACATCTTCAATTCGGGCCATCCCAATTCCTTATAACCGCGGATGTAGAAGCTCCTCACTCCACCAAGCAGATCGATCTTTTGTTCGGGCGTCATGCGGCTCAAAATGGAATCGACGCGTTTTTCAACTTCGGGATCGAGCGACTGGGCAGGCTTACTGCGCGATGAGTTCGTTTGGGCGAAAAGCGTGGTACCGACAAGCGCAAGACAGCACAACCGGGTGATCTGTCGAAACAAGGCGTATTCCTCCGTAGTAAATCGGTTTGCCATTGTAATGCTTGCCGTCCATCTCAACCCCAGTGTCGCGAGACCCCGCCATCCTTGCTTATCTTCCAGACCTGATGCCCCTCCTTTTTTGCCCAAAATCCGTGAAACAAAGCGGTTAGCCGGTTGGAGATCCGGGATTTTGCAATTTCAATCCCAGTATCTGCGGTTTCCTGTTTTCGTAATCCGAACATCTTGCGTATGCCTTCCGGATTAGGCCGGATCGGGCGCAGACCGAAAGCGGATTCTCGACACCACACACAGCCTTCACCAGCGGCGAGTTCCCTATTCGTGACATCCGTGTTCATCTTTTGCTTTTCGCAGGCGCCGCTTTGCTCACCGCGGTCGACGCTACCTGTAGCCCATAAAGCAATGTGGAAGCGCGCTTGGGCTCGATGGTCTCGTCGATAATGTCCTGGCAGATTTTGGTAACTGCCATCTGCAAGGCGCGCTGGTCTTCAAGCACGGGCATCTGCATGCGCTTTTTGTTTTTGCGTCCCTGGCGCGACTCCTCGTGAAAGTAGCAGAAGCGCCCACGGCGTCTTGCCAGCGTGTTTATCGGCGGGGGACGATCTCGGCCTCTTCCAGGGCTCCGCTCCCCCATCAAGGCGTTACCCGGATATGCTGCGCTCAGAACGGGTCGGCGGACTTCGGATCGTTCAGGAACACGCTGTCCGTCAGAGTATTCAAGAAATTGATGAGGTCGTTATCGTCTGGCGCTGACAGGTTCAGTTTGCGAACGGTGCCATTTGAGTTGCCCCCAAAACGGGCGTCGTGCATGAACCGCGCTCGGGCGGCGACATTGCGCAGAGACGGCGCCTTGAACCTTCCCGAACCTGACCGGGATCTGAGGTCACCACCTCCAGGCCGATGTTGTGGATCGTGTCACTCACCTGTCCGCCGGTGGTGTGACATTGCGCACAGCCCAGGCTGGTGAACAGCGCTTGACCGCGCAGCTCTGAGGCATTGAACACAGCGGCGAAGTTCGGATTGCCGTTCGTGCCGGCTGCGAATGCCTGGTCGAACTTCGACTGGTAGCTGACCATGGAGCGTATGAACTGCGCCAGCGCGGCAGGCAAAGATGCGGACTGAGGTCCGCTCCTTTGTTCTTATTGGCTGACTTGTCGGCACCGGGTAACCCGTGCCCTGGCCGGAGCATAAGGGAGCCGCTGACGTCACGACTGAACGTCGATCCCTTGACACGAACCCAGGTACGGCTTGTTCAGAGAATGTAACGCGACAGGTCCTGATCCTTCGCGATATCTGCCACCATCTTCTTCACGTAATCCGAATCGATTACGACTTTGTCTTTGTTCTCCTTGGCCATATCAGGCGCGGAGAAGCTTATGTCGTCGAGGACCCGCTCCATGATGGTGTGCAGCCGGCGGGCGCCGATATTTTCCGTCGATTCGTTCACCCGGAAGGCGAAATGCGCGATCTCATCTAGCGCATCGCGTGTGAATTCGAGGTGGAGGTTCTCGGTTTCGAGCAACGCTGTGTACTGCTTAACCAGCGAGGACTTGGGCTCGGTGAGGATCTTGATGAAGTCTTCAATGGTGAGCGA
>DATLKS010000630.1:0-2531 GCA_035538255.1 Terriglobales bacterium | reverse complement strand
TAAATTGTTGGAGCGGCCCTGCCTGAGAGCGACGGCAGGACCTTTCTCGTTATAATCCGACTTCGTTCTGCCCAATTCATGCGATTCCTGAGCTCAGAAATCCTTGCCGATTCGCTATGGCGGCGTGTCGTGGCCGGCTGGCATGACGACATAGCAAACTGGCTGAGAATAAAGCTGCCTCCGATTCTTGTGATCCTGGTTCTCGCGGCGATCATGACCTGGCTGCTTGGGCTGCTGACCGGAAAACTGCAGCAATTCAGCCATCGGGACGAGCTTCCCAGCCGAATTCGCGCTCAACAACTGCGAACACTGGCTGCCGTCATACATAGCGTTGGCATCTTCGTCATCTTCTTCTTCGCGCTGCTGCAGATCCTGGACAAGCTGAACGTCGACGTGAAGCCTTTCATTGCAAGTGCCGGTATCGTCGGTCTAGCCATCGGATTCGGCGCGCAGACGCTGGTGCATGATGTAATCAACGGCTTCTTCATCATCATCGAGAACATCTACGACTTGGGCGATGTAGTGAAAATTGCCGGCGTGCAGGGCACAGTTGAGCAGATGTCGCTGCGCAAAACCGTCCTGCGCGACGACACAGGCGCGCTGCATTCGGTACCGAACAGCGAGGTGAAGATCATCTCCAACATGACACGCGATTGGGCGCAGGTCGCCCTGCATGTTTCCGTGGATTACAGCGAAAGTTCCGATCGCATCATTCAATTGCTAAAGGAAATGGCAAGCGAATTGGCGAATGATCAGGAGTACGGACCGAGTATCGTTGGCCAGCCAGAGGTACCGGGCATTGAACGCGTAAATGGTTCGGAAGTGGATTACCTCATGCTGGTGAAGGCGCGTCCGGGGAAGCAGTATGCGATCAGACGCGAGCTGCGTAAGCGGATCAAGGCTTGCTTTGAAAAAAATAACATTAAAGCAGGCTCTCCCAACCGCATGTACGTGATGGAAGCTCCGCCTGCGGCACAGAGCTGATCGATGGAATCTGGTCTGAAGAACAAGGTCGTGCTGCTCACCGGAGCAAGCGAGGGCATCGCGCGTGCAGCCGCAGAGCGATTTGCCGCCGAAGGAGCTCGTCTGGCGATGTGCTCACGAAGCGAATCGAAGCTGCGCAAAGCAGCAGACGAGATCTGGGCATCACATGGTGTACGCATCCTTGCCGAGGCCGCGGATGTCGCCGATTTCGCCGCGGTCCAAGCGTTTATCAAGAAAGTGGCCGAGGAGTTTGGCCGCATCGACGTATGCCTGGCGAACGCCGGTGGTCCTCCGGCCAAGAATTTTCTCTCTATCGAACTCGACGAGTGGCGCAAGAACACGGACCTGATCTTTTTAAGCGTTGTGAATCTTGCCAAAGCCGTGATTCCTCACATGCAGAAGAACAATGGGGGACGTTTTGTCGCGATTACGTCAACTTCTGTAAAAGGGCCAATTCCCGATTTGGTTATGTCGAATGCAATTCGCCCCGCGGTGGTCGGACTGCTCAAAAGCCTTTCAGTGGAATTCGGCAAATACAATATTACATTCAACAACGTCGCCCCGGGATACACCGCGACCGCACGTTTGAACGAACTTGCGGGAACACGCGCCTTGGCGGCAAACGTCAGCATCAGCCAGATTCACGAGAAGTGGTCTGAAGAGATTCCGCTCAGACGACTGGCACGTCCGGAAGAAGTAGCCGATGCCATTGTGTGGCTCGCCTCCGATCGAGCGTCCTATGTCACGGGACAGACGATTGTCGTGGACGGCGGGAGATATCCGGGAGTGGCATAAGAGAGCCGTCAGCTATCAGTTCTCAGCCAAATTCGCTCAGTTTACCGCCTGGCTTTTGCCATACCTGAGCGCTACTAGTTGAACACGAGAGTTGACAGCTGATGGCTCGAAACTAAACAGGAGATCTTTGAGAGCACTGCATATTGATGGAGAGCGGCTCACGCTGACAGACCTGCGTGAGGTCGTGTACGAACGGCGCGCAGTGTTGCTTGCGCCGGACGCTCGGGAAAAAGTGTTCGCATCGCGAAGGGTCGTGGAAGAGCTGGTGCAAGCAAATCGCGTTGCCTACGCGGTTACGACCGGTGTGGGCAAACTGAGCGACGTTCGCATCGCTTCCGATCAAATCCGCGAGTTGCAATTAAACCTGCTGCGCTCTCATGCCGTTGGCGTGGGTTCTCCCCTTTCGGAACCGGTTACACGGGCGATGATTTTGTTGCGCGCCAATTCTCTGGCGAAGGGCTTCTCGGGCGTGCGTCCCGCGGTGATCGACGCACTCTGCGAGATGGTCAACCGCGGCGTGCATCCCGTGATTCCATCACAGGGCAGTGTTGGCGCAAGCGGAGATCTTGCTCCGCTTGCCCACCTCGCGTTGGTGCTGGTAGGGGAAGGCGCCGCGAAGTATCAAGGCCGACATTTGCGCGGAGCCGACGCGATGTTTGCGGCGCAGGTGAAGCCGCTCGCGCTGGAGGCTAAAGAGGCGATTTCACTGATCAACGGCACCCAGGCGATGTTGGCGATCGGAACTCTTTCGC
>DATLKS010000629.1:0-2671 GCA_035538255.1 Terriglobales bacterium | reverse complement strand
GGCCCGGAAAGCATGGTTGATCATGACCTGCCAGTTCAGTGGACGGGAAAATAGGGGCCATGCCCCGCATCCCCTAGCTAGTTTCCGGCGCAGAATACCAATTTTAAGTTGCGGGTATGCTGGTTCGGGGTAAGATTCTGTGTGCTGGTTTGTACTTTTTCTTTCTTTTCCAAATTCCTCATGCCAATCCTCTCTCTACCTCTGTTCTAACCGCCGCGGGCTGCCAAGTGGACGCCGATGTTGATCAAGGTGTCAGCGATGACGCCCAGCCCCACCCAGCGCTTCATTCCCGCAGGCCCTTTGTAGAGACAGCGGCTCAGCCCGTGGCGGCGTTTGAGCACACTGATGCGTCCCTCCCCTCCGGCGCGCCATTTCTGGGCTTTCTTAAACCAGCGGGTTTTTTGTCGTTGGCGGCGCTGCCGATTCTTGGTCCCGACTTGCGGAACCGACACCTGCGAAACTCCCAGGGCGGCCGCCGCGGTTTCGTTCTTGGCAGAGAAAAATCCTGGGTCGGCCGCCACCACCTTTGGGGTACAGCCCAGTTGCTGCTGGTGCTGTTCAATGGAGGGCATCAACAAGTGGGAGTCACTGGGGCGCTGCTCGAACACTTCATAGTGAGTGATGATCTGATTCTCCGCTTCCTGAATCTTGACCAGCTTGCCGAACTCGGTGGGCTTGGACGCTTTGCCTTTGCGGATGATCTCGGTCTCCGGCTCAAACACGCTGACGATCTTTTCTTCGGCGTGGGTGTTGCCTTCAAACAAGCGTTGGCGGGTTTGTCGTATGACTTGCTGCACCCGGGGAATCATCGTCTCCAACTCGTGCTGGGCGTTCTGCAATACCCGGGCCACCTTCTCGGCCGTGGGCTGGACCCCTTGGGCGATTTCCTGCACCACTTGTTTGGCTTGTCCCACCACCCGACGAGTAGTCTCCAATAACTTTTTATAGCCTGCTTTCAGCTTCTGCTGGCCCTTCTCGGTCTTGTTGCGCGCGGCCCGGTCGATCTCGATTACCGATTTCTTCACGCTGCGGGTGCGATCCCGTACTTGGGTTTTCACTTCCTCGGTCACTTCCGTGGCCTTCTTCATGACCCGAGTCAGCACTCGTACTCCATCTTTCATCAAGCTGCTGTCGGTCGGATAGTGGATCGGAGTTTCTATCACCGTGGTATCGACCCGCAGCTTACGTCCGCTTACCACCTTTTTTTGTTGTGCGATCGCGACCAGGCGCTGATGAATCTGCTCGATCACCGTGGGTCCCAGCTGCCGCGCCACTCGTCCCAGGGTTTTGTCGTCGGGCACCTTGTCCCCGCCTACCCGCGTGAACTCGCGATAGACCAGGTTGGCCCGCACCTCGCGCACCACCACCTCAAAACTCCAGTTGCGCACGTGCTTGAGCACCAGCAGGCGCAGCACTTGTTCGGCCGGAGTTCCGCGCCGTCCCCGGGTCTTGCTTTTCGGGGCACGCTGGCCCAAGGCCTCGTACACCAACTGCAGCAGGGCTTGGTCCTGCAAGATGGCATCGGCCTGCCGCATCCAGGGTTCCCACAAATCCTGAACTTCCTCCCGGATCAAACCGTCGGCGAAACGGGACTGCGGGCGGCAGGCTTCAATCATGGCTTTGCCTCCGCCCGGCCCGGGCCGAGGCAGCTTTCTTCTTCTTCTTCTTCTTCTTCTCCCGCTGCAGTTGCTTCAGGAAGGGTTCGCGGTTGCGAGCCGAGATCTGTGTGCCCAACTCCAGGAAGCGCAACCAAGCGGCATGGGCCTGCCGGACGGCGGCGGTTTGCGCCGCGGGCACATACACGGAGAGGAGTCTGCCTTGGTGGCGGAAGTTCCAGTACAGATGGGGGCCATGACGGCGGGCAGGATCGCGGAAACAAGCGCAGGCCGGATCACCGCAACGGCGCGCGATCTGCGAAAGCGAGCCCTGCATCATGGAGGAAGCCACGCGAGTGAGTTCGCGGATCAGAGTATCCTTACCCTTCATGCAAGGTAAGGTAGCATAGCCCAGGCAAATGTTGCACGGGAAATCGCACTGAGTTTTACGAAGAAACGGGACGGCCGGAGTGACTCGCCTGGTACATTCTTGCACCAAACGTCATCTGCGCTCCCTGCAAACAAAAGACTTAAACCAATATTTTTGCGCTGCGAACTAGCTACTCGCCGGCAGCGCATTCCAAAAGCGGGTAATGGCGGTAGCTGCTACCGAGCTGTTGGTGGAGGAAACCAAAACGACATACTAGCCCTCGGGAACGGCCGGGCAGCCTGGAAATTCCCGGACGTACGTGTTACCGATGTATTGCAGGTCCTTGATGCCGATCTCGCTGGTATAGAAGCCGTCGCTGGTTAAGCGGCGCAGGAAGGCAAAGAACTCCACGCCCTGGCTGAGGGTAGTGTCCGTGTCGGCATTCTTGCGATAGGCAATCAAGTCCAGAACTTGTTTTTTCTGAGCTGGTGAACAGGCGAGGTAAGGGCTGCCGAAACGATCGCTGCACAGGCCATCGAGCCACATGATTCCGCCGCCCAGCGCCAGTTGGTAGTCCTTGTTCTCGCTGGTGAGGAGATCGATGAATTCCGGAGCACCTGCCTTGACGGCGCCCGCAGAGTGATCGTCCGCCGGGATGATGGCATCGCAAAGTGCGGAAAGCGTCTGGTACTGATGGGCAGAGAAG
>DATLKS010000628.1:0-4299 GCA_035538255.1 Terriglobales bacterium | reverse complement strand
CCCCAATACCAGTAGCCGTTGTAAATCTTGAAAATCTTCAAGCCAGGTTCCAGCACAAAGGTGTGCGGGATCATCGGATCGTGGTGCGGATCGGTGTATTCCTGAATGTCGAGATCGCGCTGTATCGTTCTCTCCTCGTCGTAGAGGAAGGTCCATTCGGCCCCTACCCCTTGCCGCAGCTCGTTCAATTGAAGCAAATTATCGGTCGTAATTGTGACCAGGCGCACGTAGCCGACGGTGCACTGCTTGGAAAACTCCACCATCTGATGCAACTGCTGGCGGTCTTTGGGGCAGTAATAGCCACGCAGGAGCATCAAGATCATGGGGTCGTCGCCTTGAAGGAGTGACAGCTTCCGGCGTGTGTCGGTGTGATCCGGAAGTTCGTAATCGGGAAACGTGCTGCCAGCACGGATTTCAGGGTTCATGTTTCATCTCCTGATAATTAAGCCGCCTTCTTTGCGCGAGTAAGCTGGTTAGTCAGTTCATGCAGATCGGAGACAACGAAGTCGGGTTTAGGCGTGAGTTCGTCAAGGACTTGTTCTGGACGATGGACGAAGCAGGTACGGCATCCTGCGCGACTTGCGCCGCGGACATCCCAAGAATGCGCCGCGACTAGGAGCAGTTTGCTTGCCTTTACGGAAGATTTCTTCGCAGCCATTCGGTAAGGTTCAGGCGCGGGCTTGAGCCGCTTCACGCTGTGAGCCGAAAAAATATGCTCAAACAACTCTGAGAGGCCGGCCGATTCGGCTGCTTGCTTTGCAGCCTTCTCTGTTGAGTTCGTCAGCACAATCAGATGAAAGCCGCCGGAGCGCAGCCGCTGCAACGCGGGCTTTACGTCTGAGAACGGCGGCAATTCACGTAAGGATTGAAGAATCTGCTTGCGCCGACCATCAGAAGGCTTCTGCTGATGCCGCTCCTCCACGATCTTCAGCGCCGTCTCCGCCATATCTGAGAACCCTTCGTAGCCACCCGCCGCAGTGATCGAGAACATCAGCTTCTGCACTTCTGCAAACCATTCTTGGCGCACGCGGCTGCCGCCGAACTCCGCTCGAAATTTGTCGTCCAGGGCGGACAGGTCAAGTAGCGTTCCAACCAAGTCGAAAGCAATCACAAGCTCTTCTGCCATAAATTCACGCAGCCTTTCTGACGAGTTTTGGCCCGCCGAATGTCAGGTTACGAACTGCTTCCACTGCCTCTGGAACGACGAATGGAACAGAGGCGAATGTCGCACCAGCCGCGATGAGACACCAGATGCAGAATGCGCGATGCTTTGTCCATTGATCGCGAGTAAGTCGAGCCGCGTTGAAGACATCCAGAGCGGTCTTGGCAGCCAGCGCAATTGGAATAAACGGCTGCTTAACTGCCCGATCGTCGCCGCCCATCGCTGCCAACGTCATCGTTGCGCCATAGCTCGCAACGCCCAGGACTGCGTCCGGTGTGGACAGCCATTCGTATGCTTCGGGAGAAGCATCTACCTTCTCTGCATCGAGATGAGGCAGAGGTGGCTCAGGCAGGTGTTTGATTATTCCTGTCTGGTACAAACCGATAAGCCCCAGCGATGTGGCGCCGATAGACGAAAGCCCGACTACGGCTCTTCGCCTCCGCATGTTCCCTGACTTATCATTCCGCAGCTCACGACTAAGCTCACGTGCTTCCGATTCATTGCGTCGAAGCAGTCCCATAACGTTCTCCGTGTCTGGTTTGGATTCTCTCCGCACATGTTCGTTTGCTCGGCGATCATGCGACTTCGACGTTATTCGGGCCAGCTTCGAGGAACGCGCGAACCGCAGGCTCATCGCGAAATGGCTGTGTGAGAATCTTTGGCAATGTGACCTGCTCCGGCCGCTCGAATCCGGGTACTCCAATATCGATTTCGCGCTGCGGGACTCCCAAGTTGAGCGTGCCATGCAGAGCGTCCCAAAGGGTCAGCCCTCCAGACCAATTCGAGTTCTGATCCTGCGGTTCCTTCGAATGATGGATGCCGTGCATCCGTGGAGTGACTACGAATCGGACCAAACGATCTTCTACTGATTTCGGCAGCCGGAGATTAGAGTGATGGAACAGAATTGAGAAGAGAGTCAAAGTTTGCCAAGTAAGGAGCGACCGCGGATCAACGCCAATCAGGAACACCTGCGCGACACGGTATGGAATTGAAAGTGCGATTTCTCCGAAATGAAAACGAAGCGCAGTTGAGGCGTCGAGATCGAGATCCACATGGTGGACGGCATGAAAACGCCACAGGAATGGAACACGGTGATGCAATACATGCTGGATGTAATGCGTGTAGTCGAGCAGCAGCACGGCCACCGCGCTCTCGAGCACTCGCGGCAAGCGCAACCACTTCAACACGCCCCAGCGCCGGTCTTGCATCCTCTTTGCTAACGGATATAGGACCGGTGACTCGGCAAAATGAAGCGTTAAAGCGCCCAGGGTAGCAACCGCCAGGTTTCTGCTATTCCGGCGACCCTTCGACTCCTTCTCGCGCCGTAATGGGTTGCGATGCTCAACGAAGATGAGGCCTCCCAACAGCCCGAGCAGACCAGCGATCTTGAGTAGGCCTTTCATTTTTGAAAAATATCAGCGCGTCAGAATTATGGCTTGCGGGCTGTGATGATTGCGTATCCCAGCTGCCCCTGCTGGATAGCGCTCAGCGCTGCGCGCGCCATCTGCTTGGCGGATGCGAGATCGAGCCCCGGCAGGTCAATTTTCTTTAAGCCTGTCATGATTTCCGTTGCCAGCAGCTTGGCTTGAATCTGCCGCACCATTTCGATGAGGACGTCGTCGTGGGATTCTGTCGCCTGCGCCGTCAATCCCGCACCGAGAAGCCAGTCAACGTATCGTCCGACTGGCTGTGCATCGGCAATGCAGGCGATCCAGGCAAGCAAGCCCGCCAACTCTTTGGGCAGCTCGGCTGCGCGAGTCAGATCGCTGATCCCAACGCCGCCGCCGCTCCGAAGCACTCGGGCCAATTCGCCGGCGACTTTCGGTTTGTCAGGAAATGTGCAGAACGCACATTCACAGACAACCGCATCGAATGAACTGTCCGGAAATGGACTTGACTCGGCATCGCCTCGCTCAAACCGCACTCGTCCTGATAAGCCTCGATCTGCGGCTTCAGCATTAGCTCGCTCGACATTATGCTGCCCATAATCCAGCCCAACTACTTCACAACCGAACCGTTGGGCGATAAACATCGCGCTTGTGCCTGTGCCGGAGGCCAGGTCCAGAACCTGGCTATCTGAATCAAGCTGCAATAATTGCCCAAGCCGCTCGGTGAGCCTCAGGCCACCGGGATGGAAGGAATCGCCGAGAAGGAACTTGGCAAAGTCACTCTCGTACAGATTCGCGCAGCACTGCTTCAGTTCCGCAGATGTCGTCGCCTCGGCTGGTTTCATTTCTGCACCTGCACCAGACCGGCAGTCTTGAAATCGAATGAGATAGGGCGAGGATCATACCGAGTCCCGCTGGAGCGTGCACGTCTGCGTTCCGGCTCCATTGCCTCAAGCTGGGCGCGCGCCTGCTCTCGGTATCCAAGCGTGTTGTAAGCACAGAACGGTATCTGCTTGCACCCGGGAAGCAAGAATTCCTTACAGCACTTCATCAGATTCTTCTGATTGAACGTCCACGGGTCCATGAAATCTTGCAGCATGATCATCAGCATATGCCCGGCAAGGTCGCCGACTGTCGCACCATCCGGTATCCCACACGCCTGACACGAAAATGCAAACTGTTCTGTCGCCTTGCGAGAGCCCGGAACGGATGATGAAGACCAGAGCCCCTCAAGCGCCTTTTTCACTTCCAAGTTCCAATCTGGCATCACGCGATTTGTGATGTAGTCGAGATAGTCGTAGACGTTGAGGATGCGCGGGAGCGGCGTCACCTCGCCGTCTTTGATGAATGCATAGGTCACGGAATTACACGTCGGAAAACAACACGGCACAGGCACAAAGTCGCTGGCTACGAACTTGCCTGCGGTCTGCTCTTCGATCATTTTCACGATATCGGGAATGGTCATCCGCTTCATAGGGTCATGCTTCACGTGCCGTCCGGCGTGGAATGCTGGTTGGAAGTTGATACCGCGAATGGCCGGATGTTGGATGGCGAAATCGACAATCTTCCCGACCTCGTGCTCATTCACTCCGCGCTCGACTGCCGGAACGAGGGTCACGTTCAGCCCAATTTGGGCCAGGCGGTCGAGCGCGCGCAGCTTCTCGTCAATGACATTTGGTTCGCCGCGCAGGATGCGATAGGTCTCAGGCTCGAAGCCATCGAACTGGAAGTACAAAGAAGGCCGTACCT